>NZ_JASGFR010000004.1:0-142927 GCF_047605405.1 Rhodomicrobium sp.
GCGCCGCGCAGGATGCTCCGCCCCGCGAAAACAGCCGTATCGCCAAGCTCTTCCTCGATGCGGATGAGCTGGTTGTACTTCGCGATACGGTCCGAGCGCGACAGCGAGCCGGTCTTGATCTGGCCCGCGTTCGTGGCGACCGCGATGTCGGCGATGGTCGAATCTTCCGTCTCGCCCGAGCGATGCGAGATGACCGCCTTGAAGCCCGCGCGCTGAGCGATGTCGACGGCGTCGAGCGCCTCGGACAGCGTGCCGATCTGGTTCACTTTCACGAGAATCGCATTGCCCGCGCCCTTCGCGATCCCCTCGCGCAGACGCTTCGGGTTCGTCACGAACAGATCGTCGCCGACGAGGTTGACCTTGCCGCCGATCTCCGCCGTCAGCGCCTTCCAGCCCTCCCAGTCGTCCTCGGCCATGCCGTCCTCGATGGAGATGATCGGATAACGCGAAACGAGGTCGCGGTAGAGGGCGACGATCTGGCCCGAGTCGAGGCTCTTGCCTTCGCCCGCCAGCTCATACTTGCCGTTCTTGTAGAACTCGGTCGAGGCCGGATCGAGCGCGATGGCTATGTCGTCGCCCGGCTTGTAGCCCGCCTTCTCGATGGCGCGCACGACGAAGGTCAGCGCTTCATCCGCCGATTTGAGGTTCGGCGCGAAACCGCCTTCATCGCCGACGTTGGTGCTGTGACCGCCGTCCTTCAGCAGCTTCTTCAGCGTGTGGAAGACCTCGGCGCCCCAGCGCACGGCTTCGGCCAGCGTCGGCGCGCCGAGCGGCGAGATCATGAATTCCTGGAAGTCGATCGGGTTGTCGGCATGCGCGCCGCCATTGATGATGTTCATCATCGGCACCGGCAGCACGCGCGCGTTGACGCCGCCGAGATAGCGATACAAGGGCGCGTCCGCAGAGATGCTCGCCGCCTTTGCCGCCGCGAGCGACACGCCGAGGATGGCGTTTGCGCCGAGGCGGCTCTTGTTCTCGGTGCCGTCGAGGTCGATCAGCGTCTGATCGATACGGCGCTGGTCCTCGGCATCGAAGCCCTGAAGCGCGTCGAAAATCTCACCGTTCACGGCATCGACGGCCTGAAGCACGCCCTTGCCGAGATAACGGGCGCCTCCATCGCGCTTCTCGTTCGCCTCATGCGCGCCGGTCGACGCACCCGACGGCACGGCCGCGCGGCCGATGGCGCCGTCTTCGAGTATCACGTCCACCTCGACGGTCGGGTTGCCTCGGCTGTCGAGAATTTCGCGGCCGATGATGTCAGTAATGGCGGTCATGTGAACCTCGTGGAAACGGAAGCGTGAGCGGACTCGAGTCCGGCGGGACAAGTTGAGGGCTTCATAAAGGACTCGCGCGTGCTCTTAAAGCGGTTTAATCGGTTGGCATGGTTGCCACACAAGAAAGCGCGACGAAAAGTCTTGTTCTTCTCTCAGGCGGACAGGATTCCGCCGTTTGTCTTGCCTGGGCGTTGACGAATTACGCGCAAGTCGAAACGCTGGGCTTCTCCTACGGGCAGCGCCACAACGTCGAACTCGAATGCCGACCAAAGCTGCGCGAGACGATGGCAGCGCTCTCGCCGGAATGGGCGGCGCGGCTCGGTCCCGATCATGTGCTCGACCTTTCCGTGCTCGGTGCCGTCAGCGACACCGCGCTGACATCGGACGCTGAAATCGCGTTCGGCGCAAATGGCCTGCCCAACACCTTCGTGCCGGGCCGCAATCTCCTGTTTTTTACGCTTGCGGCGGCGCTCGGCTACCGGCGCGGCATCCGCGACCTCGTCGGCGGCATGTGCCAGACCGACTATTCCGGCTATCCGGATTGCCGCGACCAGACCTTGCAGACGCTCGCCAGCGCGATATGCCTCGGCACGGACGAGCAATTCCGCATCGTGACGCCCCTCATGTGGCGGACCAAGGCCGAGACCTGGACGATGGCGCACACGCTCGGCGGCA
This sequence comes from Rhodomicrobium sp., assembly GCF_047605405.1. Classification (NCBI taxonomy): domain Bacteria; kingdom Pseudomonadati; phylum Pseudomonadota; class Alphaproteobacteria; order Hyphomicrobiales; family Hyphomicrobiaceae; genus Rhodomicrobium; species Rhodomicrobium sp. The sequence goes on from NZ_JASGFR010000004.1 coordinate 1,950, forward strand.
ATCCACTAGTGGATATCGTTGCAGAATATTCACACACTTGTTACAAAGGCGATCGCGATCATCGGCACGAGTGGGGATATGGATGCGGGACGTGTCCAGCCTGTGATCTTCGCGCGAAGGGCTATTACGCTTGGCGCGACATGGTGGCTTCGCAACAATAAAAAGACATGTACACGGTCAAGGAAATCTTTCCCACGCTTCAGGGCGAAGGTGCGCAAGTGGGCCGCGCCGCCGTTTTCCTGCGCTTCGCGGGCTGTAATCTCTGGACGGGCCAGCACAAGGACAAGAGCAAGGCTTTCTGCCGGTTCTGCGACACGGATTTTGTCGGTTATGACGGGCCGAACGGCGGCAAGTTCGAGACGGCCGACGATCTCGCCGATGTCGTGTTCGGCATGTGGAATTCGCTGACGAAGGGCAAGACCGCGTCCCCCTATGTGGTCTGCACCGGGGGCGAACCCACCCTGCAGCTCGATACGCCGATGATCGACGCGCTGAAGAAGCGCGGGTTCACCGTGGCCATCGAGTCTAACGGCACGCGCCCCGCGCCGCGCGGTGTGGACTGGATCTGCATCAGCCCGAAGGCGGGCGTGCCGCTCGCCCAGCGCGAGGGCAATGAACTGAAGCTCGTCTATCCCCAGACCGGCGCTTTGCCGCAGCTTTTCGAGCGGCTGAAGTTCGACCACTTTTTCCTTCAGCCGATGGACGGCCCCCAGCATCGGAACAACATCGAGGCTGCGGTCCGGTACTGTTTGGCGAACCCGCCATGGCGGCTGTCCATGCAGATGCACAAGCTCGTCGGCATACGCTGAACGGAAAACGCATCTGGCGTCAGGCCATCCCCGTTAGCCGCAAGCGTCGCCTTCGGCCGGAGCGGAGCCGCATTGCTCCGCGTGAGACCTCGCGGCGGCGGAAGCGTCCATATTCCTCAGCACCGCGTCGAGAAGCCCCGGAAAGCGCGCGTCGAGTTCCCCGCGCCGCAGGGCCGTGATGAAGCACACGCCTTCCTTACGCTGAACGATGACGCCCGCCTCCCGCAGGACGCGGTAATGATGGGATTGCGTCGACTTCGCGATGTCGAGGCCCGTCACCGCCGCGTAACAGGCAAGTTCGCCGCGCTCCGCGAGGTTCCGCACGATGTGCAGCCGCACAGGATCGCTCAAGGCATAAAGCACCGCCTCAAGCCTCAGCGGCGCGCAGATTTCGCGGATGGGATCGTCCTCGGCCATGGCCTAGAGATGGCGCGCCGGCGGCCGAGTTCAACGCTTCGAAACCACACTTGCGCGATTGTCCGCACGACGCTTCCGAAGGGATGCCGCGACGTTCGGTGAGGTATTGGCGCGCTGCTCGGCTACGGCAGGGCGCACGCCCTGGACTCGCGCGACGAGCGCATAGGATATCAGCATCAGCAGAAACCAGGCGCCGAGTTTCTGCCACGAGACGAACGTCCACACTCCCGCCTGATGCGGGTAGATCCAGGCTCTGCTGAAGGTTCCTATGTTCTCGGCGATCCAGATGAATGTCGCCACGAGGGCGAGGCCCAAGAGCAGCGGCATCGACCTGTGACGCCGCCAAATGCGGTAATGAACCCATGTGCGTGCGAACAGGACCGCTGCCGCAGCAAACAGCAGCACTCGCACATCCTGCAAGTAATGATGCGCGAAGAAGTTGGCATAGATCGCCACAGCAAGGAGCGACACTGCCCAAACGGGCGGGTGCCGCGTGAAGCGGAAATCGAACAGCCGCCACACGCGAGCGAGATAGCTTCCAACGGCCGCATAGAGAAAGCCGGAGAACAAGGGCACGCCGCCGATGCGGAAGACGCTCGGCTCCGGGTAAATCCACGATCCAACCGAGGTCTTGAATATCTCCATCGCTGTCCCGACGACGTGAAACGCGAGAATGACTTTTGCCTCGTCCCATGTTTCGAGGCGAAAGGCGAGCATGCCCGCCTGAATTGCGAGCGCACCGAAAAACAGGAAGTCGTAGCGAGCGAGAGCCGCATCCTGCGGATAAAAAAGATGCGTGAGGAACAGCAGCGCGAGCATCAGGGCGCCGAAAAGACAGGCCCAGCCCTGCTTGATCACGAAGCGGGCGAACTCATAGACGGCAAGCGTCGCGCCGCCTTCGCGTGCGGCCCATGACGCCAGGCGCCGCTCGCCTGCCGCGAAACGCGCGAGTGGCGGCCAGAGAAGGATCGCGGACGGAAGGCGGCGGTGCGACGGCGAGGACATGCGCTTCTCCTTGGCGCAACGCTCCGGTCTTCTTCGGGCAAGAACGCGGCGAAAACGCGGGATAGCAGCAAACCGGTGCATGCAATTGCCTCGCGTTGTTGTGCGTTCGGCGCGATGGCGGTTGACGCAACAGGCGCGGCTTTCCATAGTCCGCCCGGCAAGAAATGCCTGAAATCATAACGTCACCACGAAATACGGACACCATGACCACCGCCGACACCCTCGCCGAACTTGCGCAAACCTCCAAGGCATGGCCCTTCGAAGAGGCGCGCAAGCTTCTGAAACGCCTCGAAAAGGCGGACCCGGCGCGCGAGGTGGTGTTCGAGACGGGTTACGGCCCGTCCGGCCTGCCGCATATCGGCACGTTCGGCGAGGTGGCGCGCACCTCCATGGTGCGGCACGCGCTCGAAGCGCTGAAGCCCGGCGTGAAAACGCGTCTCGTCTGCTTCTCCGACGACATGGACGGCCTGCGCAAGGTGCCGACCAACGTGCCCAATCAGGAGCTTCTGCAAGCCGCGCTCGAAAAGCCGCTGACCGCCGTGCCCGACCCGTTCGGCACGCATTCGAGCTTCGGCGCGCACAACAATGCGCGGCTGCGGAGCTTCCTCGACAGCTTCGGCTTCCAGTATGAATTCCTGTCGGCGACGGAGTGCTATCGCTCCGGCAGGTTCGACGAAACCCTGCTCAGGATGCTCGCCGTCTACGACGAGGTCATGGCCATCATCCTGCCGACGCTCGGCCCGGACCGCCGCGCGACCTATTCGCCGTTCCTGCCGATTTCGCCGACGAGCGGCAAGGTTCTGCAAGTACCGATCGAGGCGCGCGATGTTGAGGCGGGCACGATCGTCTACACCGATCCCGACACGGGCAAGCGCGTTGAAACGCTCGTCACGGGCGGACGCGTGAAGTGCCAGTGGAAGGCCGACTGGGCGATGCGCTGGGTCGCGCTCGGCGTCGATTACGAGATGGCGGGCAAGGATCTCATCGACAGCGTGACGCTCTCCTCCAAGGTCGCGCGCGCGCTCGGCGGACGCCCGCCCGAAGGCTTCAACTACGAACTGTTCCTCGACGATCAGGGCCAGAAGATTTCGAAGTCGAAGGGAAACGGCATCGCGGTGGAAGAATGGCTCGCCTACGCCACGCCCGAAAGCCTCGCGCTGTACATGTTCCAGAAGCCGAAGACGGCGAAGCGGCTTTACTTCGACGTCATTCCCAAGACGGTCGATGAATATTTCAGCCTGCTCGACGCCTTCCCGAAGGAAGAGCCGAAGAAGCAGATCGAGAACCCCGTGTGGCACATCCACGCCGGCGAGCCTCCCCGCCACGACGTGCCGCTGAGCTTCGGGCTGCTGCGCAACCTCGTAAGCGCCTCCAACGCCCACACGAAGGACATTCTCTGGCAGTTTGTGCGGAACTATGCGCCCGGCACAAGCGCGGAGAGCCACCCGGAACTCGACCGGCTCATCGGCTTCGCGATCCGCTATTTCGAGGAGCGGGAGAAGCCGTTCAAGGTTTATCGCGCGCCAAGCGATCTCGAACGCGCCGCGATGCTCGACCTTGACGAAAAACTCGGCCACGCCGACGCCTCTCTCGACGCGGAGGCCTTGCAGGGCATCGTCTACGAAGTCGGCAAGTCGCACCCGTTCGAAAATCTGCGCGACTGGTTCAAGGCGCTCTACGAGGTGCTGTTCGGCGAGAGCGCCGGGCCGCGCTTCGGCTCGTTCATCAAGGCTTACGGCATCGACAACACGCGCGCGCTGATCGCGGAACGGCTCGCAGCGGCACAGGCATAAGCGGGAGGCGGCGGTGAGCGACAGGCCGCGCATCATCTACAAGCTCGTGACGCGCGGCGAATGGGAAGCCGCGCGCTCGGTCGGCATTTTTGCGGGCTCGGAGGTGGATCGCCGCGACGGCTTCATCCATTTTTCAACCGCAGCGCAAGTGGCCGAAACGGCGCGGCGCTACTTCGTGGGCGTGCCGGACCTCGTGCTCGTCGCTGTGGACGCGAAAATGCTCGCCGCCCTGCCCTCGCTCGGTCTCGACGCGGCGAGCGCCAGGGATGCTGCTGTAACCGGCCAACTCCGCTTCGAGCCATCGCGCGGCGGCGCGTTGTTTCCCCATCTGTACGCGCCGCTGCCATTCGCGGCTGTCGTCGGCGAAACCGACATCGCGCCCGGGCCGGACGGCGCGCCGCTCATCCCCGAGGATCTCGCGTCGTGAGCCTCTGGCGGGCGGCGCAGGCGGGGCTTTTCCTCCTCGATCCCGAAACCGCGCACGAAGCGTCGCTGCGCGCTCTCGAAGCGGGCGTCCATCCGCGCCAGCAGCAGCCGGACGATCCGCGCCTTGCCGTCGAGCTTTTCGGACTTCGTTTTCCCAACCCCGTTGGCGTCGCGGCGGGGTACGACAAGGATGCGCGCGTTTACAATCCGCTGTTCGCCATGGGGTTCGGCTTCGTCGAGGCAGGCACGATCACGCCGAAGCCGCAGCCGGGCAATCCGCGCCCTCGCTCGTTTCGCCTCATCGCGGATCGCGGCGTCATCAACCGCTTCGGCTTCAACAGCGAGGGCCACGGCGCGGCGCTGAGGCGGCTCGCCTCGCATCCGCCGCGCGGCCTTCTCGGCGTGAACATCGGCGCGAACAAGACGAGTGACGACCGTATTGCGGACTATGTCGCGGGCGTCGCCGCCTTCGGGCCAATCGCCGCTTATCTCACGATCAACATATCCTCGCCGAACACACCCGGTTTGCGCGATTTGCAGGCACCGGACCAGCTTGCGGCGCTGCTCGATGCTGTGATGGGCGCGCGCGAGAAACTCGCCCGCGCGGTGCCCGTGCTCGTCAAGCTCGCGCCGGATCTCCACGAGGAGGACATCGCGCCAACGATGCGCTGCCTGCTCGACCACGCAGTCGACGGCGCGATCCTCACCAACACGACCCTGTCGCGCGACGGCCTGACCGACCGGCGGCGCGGCGAGGCGGGCGGACTGTCGGGACGGCCGCTGTTCGCGCGCTCCACGCGGTTTCTGGCGCGATGCTTCATCGAAACGGGCGGACGGCTGCCGCTGATCGGCGTCGGCGGCATCGATTCCGGCGAGACGGCAGTGGCGAAGATCCGCGCGGGCGCGTCGCTCGTGCAGCTCTACACCGGCCTCATCTATGAAGGAGCGGGCCTCTTGCCCGCCATCAAGGCCGCTCTCCTGACCGAAACAGGCGCCCTAGGCGGCTCGCTCGCCGCGCTCGTCGGGGCTGACTCGGAGAAATGGGCGGCTTAGTTCCTGCGTCATGTCGCTAATCGGACGCTGCTCGTCGCCGTAGATTTGTGCTGTCGATCAGACTGACTGCGTCAAATCGACGCTGTCTTGACGTGGGCGATCCAGCACGCGTTTCTCTCGATTGCGCCTCCTCACCATGGACATTTTGCGTCGAAAACGCCGCGCGCGCTTAGCTTCGCGCAAGCCTCGCGCGCAACTAATTACCTGCATGACAGCACGGGGAACAAAAACCGGGCGCGGCGCATAGTATGGTGCAATCAAAATCTCGACAGATTTCGGGTCATAAAATTGCGCAGCAGTATTGCGACGCCTCCGCATCGCACAGTGTAGATCAGGCTTTTGGACACCTCCCGTATACCTAGGATATACGGGTGATGACGGTGAATTTTAGCGCAAATTTGCAGCTAATATTCCATAGCCATATTCGAGGACTGTCTATGTACAATCTCAAACGCGGGTTTGCAATCGCGGTTCTTCTGGCTGCGCCTGCGTGCTATCTTGGCACCCATGACTCCGCTTACGCCTCTCATGATCCCCAAGCCGGGCAAGGCATCCCCATGAGCGATTTCAAGAAGACCATCACAACCGTCTTCTGGGTGGGTGAAGACGCGAATGACGACAACGGCCATATCCACAATCACGCCAGCTACTGGGATCCGGACTGGCTCAAGAGCTTCGGCGGAATCGACAGCCCGAAGCGCCGCAAGGGTTTCATGCCCGCCGGATTTACTCCGAAGGAAAATCCGTTCTACATCGCGCTGCCGTTTGCCGAGGTCGACCAGAACGGCAAGCTGAAGCCCGTCGCGAAGAAAATTCCGGGCTTTGGGGAGGGCAAGCCGCTCACGAGGAACCGCTGGGTCGAGGTGCGCTACAAGGGCAAGTCGGTCTATGCTCAATGGGCAGACGTTGGCCCCTTCGGCGAGGACGATTTCGACTGGGTGTTCGGAAACGCCAAGCAGCCGAAAAACCGCATGGGCGAGAAAGCAGGCCTCGATATCTCGCCCGCCGCCGCGTCCTATCTCGGCATGACCGAAAATGACAAGACCGAATGGCGTTTCGTGGAAGAAAGCGACGTGCCGGATGGTCCGTGGAAGGTCATCGTCACGCGCTCGTAAATCGCGCTTCGATCACGAGAAGGCGGCCAAGGGTCCGCCTTCTTCATTTCAGGCGCACGCCGCAGCCCGCCACCATGAGCCACGCCTCGCTCGCCGCAGCCGCCGTGCGCTGGCCGAGAAATCCCGCGAGGTCGCGGAAGCGGCGCAGATCGGCCTCCATCGGCACGAGGCTCCAGCCCACCTCGTCGCCGATGATCACCGTAGACCATGGCGCAGCGCGGAAGCCCTCAAGCTCGCGGGCCCAGGCCGCAAGGATCGCTTCGTCGCTCAGCCCCCCGCAACCGCCGAACCCGGTGCGGAAAGCGAGCCACGTCACGAGGCTGTCGATCAGCACGCAAGACGGGACCGGATCGAGCGCGGCGAGCGCCGCCGCAATGTCGTCCGGCGCTTCGAGCGTGCGCCATGTCGCGGGCCGCTCGGCCTGATGGCGACGCACGCGCTCGGCCATCTCCGCGTCGCCCGGATCGCGCGCATAGGTAGCGACGAACACCACGCGATCGCCGTAGCTTTCAGCGATGTCGACCGCGCGGCGGCTCTTGCCGCTCCGCACTGGCCCGGTCAGAAAAATGATGTCGCCCATGCCGTTTCTACCTGAACAACGCGAGATCGAAGCTTTCTCGGAATGCGCATGCCAGCACCGCCGCATCGAGAGGATCGACGCGCGGCAGGCGTCCGAGACGGCGCGCGCCGCTGAAGGCCGCCACCGCCGCCTCCTCTTCATCCGCCGGATCGCCGAGAAAGGCAACGCCGTGGATTGAGATGCCGCGCCGCGCCAGCGCTTCGAGCGAGAGCAGCGTGTGGTTTATGGTGCCGAGCGACGTCCTTGCGCAAAGGATAACGGGCAGTCCCATCCGCGCGAAAACGTCGATTGTCAGAAGCCCCGGCGCAAGCGGCACGAGCAGCCCGCCTGCGCCTTCCACGACGAGCGGCCCGTCGACATTCGGAAGGACGAGGCGCGCCGCTTCGATGGTAACGCCTTCGCGCGCCGCCGAGATATGCGGCGAAGCGGGAAGCGCCAGACGGTAGGCTTCCGATAGAATGCGCTCCGGCGGCAGGCCGGAAAGGCGGCGGACAGTGTCGCTGTCGGTTTCTTCCTCAAGGCCCGATTGCACCGGCTTCCAGTAAGACGCACCGAGCGCGCCCGCAAGCGCCGCGCTGAACACCGTCTTGCCGATGCCGGTGTCCGTACCCGTAACGATGAAGCCCGCGCGCATCTTTGCCTTTCAAGATTTCGCACTGGATGAAGGGGGGGAGGAAAGCGCTCTTCTGTAACGCCGACTCTTCAGGCGTTTGGAGCGCGGTGAAAATGACCCGCGCGAGGATAAGCCTCGCTCAAATCGGCGCAAGTCAATCCAGATCGATAGATCAGCTCAAGGCGACGCCGGCGCCCCGCGCGCGGGCTCGCTCTCGTCGTCGGGCAACTCGGCCAGCTCAACGCCGACGACACAGATGTCGCCGTCGAGCACGCACACCGGCACCGGTTCAAGGTCTTTTCCGAGACAGGGGCCGTCGATGCACCTGCCGGAGGCAAGCTCGAAAAGCGAGCCGTGCTTGCCGCAGACGATATTCTTGGTTCCCGGCTCGAAAAACTGGTTGGTCTCCCAGTCAAGATTGACGTTGTTGTGCGGGCAGCGGTTTACATAGGCGAAAACCTGCTTGTCCCATCGCACGACGAAAATGGGCCACGGCTTTTCCGCGCCATCGACGACGCGGACAAGCTCGAAGCCGCGTCCCCGCCGATTAGGAATGTCGGACACTGCGCAGATGGCATAGGCGACGGTCATCGAGTTTCCCTCCACTGCATCAGTAGCGTTTCATCTCGATGCCGTGCTTTTTGAGCGCATAGCCCACCTGACGCGGCGTAAGCCCCAGGATGCGAGCGGCTTTCGCCTGAACCCATCCCGTCTTTTCGAGTGCGTTGATCAGCGTGTCCCTGCTGAGTTGCGCATAGCCGCCGCCGTCGGCATCGTCATGCGCGGCGACGTCGCTGCCATTGGAGGCGCCATTGTGCGACGCGCCGTTTCCGTTTCCGTTGGCGGCTCCGTTCGCGTAACCGTTTCGGCCCTCCGTCGGCTCCGGCGCGGGCGGCGGGGTGTAAGGAGAGGATGCGGAGGCAGGCGGGTTTACGCGCGGCGGATTGGCGTTGTTCTCGGAAGCGCGATGGTGCTGAGGCTCGTTCGCCGACTCCCCGCTTGCCGGTCCCTTCCACAGCATCGACGACAGGCAATGCCCGTGCTGACAGGCGAAATCGGCCGCGTGGATCACGTCGCCGAGAGCCATTGCGGCGGTGCGGCGGATGCAGTTTTCCAGCTCGCGGATATTGCCGGGGAAGTAGCACTTGCAGAGCACTTCCATCGCGTCGGGGCCAAAGGAAAGCTGATAGCCGTTTTCTTCGGCGAAGCGGCTGAGGAAGTGCTGGGCGAGTTCGGGAATGTCGCCCTGGCGCTCGCGCAGCGGCGGCAGCATGAGCGGCACGACGTTGATGCGGTAGTAGAGGTCGGCTCGAAACTTGCCCTCGGCCACCATCTGTTCGAGAGCGCGGTTGGTGGCGCAGACGAGACGGAAATTGATCTTCAGCGTGTGCTGGCCGCCGACACGTTCAAACTCGCCCTCCTGCAGCACGCGCAAGAGCTTGGCCTGAAACGATGGGGAAATCTCGCCGATTTCGTCGAGAAAGATGGTGCCGCCGTCCGCAAGCTCGAACCGCCCCTTGCGAAGGCCGACCGCGCCGGTGAACGCGCCCTTCTCGTGCCCGAACAACTCCGACTCGATGACGCCTTCCGGCAGCGCCGCGCAATTCACCTTGACGAACGGCTTGCCCTTGCGGCGCGAAAGCTCGTGGATCGCTCGGGCGAAAAGCTCCTTGCCTGTGCCGGTTTCGCCGCGAATGAGAACCGGCGCGTTCGATTTCGCGACCTGTTCGATGCGTTCCGTAACCGCTCTGATGGCCCGGCTCTTGCCGAGAATGCCTGTAACTTTGGGCGGCGGAGCCTTCGCCTTGATGTTGGACAGTTCCTTGGCGAGACGATGCTGCTCGTGAATGAGGCGCTCGCGGTCCTCCGCGACGACGCGATGGAGTTTCAGCGCCTGGCCGACCAGGTTCGCAACCATGGTGAGGAAGCGGACGTCGTGATCGATGCGCACGTCCATGCTGCCCTGCCAGACACGTTCTATGGCGAGCGTTCCAACCACCTTTGCGTCGACGCGGATCGGCACGCCGATGAAGGTCTGCACGACATTGGGGCCGACGCGACCGAGGCGCTTCCACCCGGCGAACGAAGGATGAAGCGCACAATTCTGAACCACGAGCGGAGAGGCGGTTGCCACGATCTGATCGATGACGGCGAGCGGAAGATCCCCGTCCTCGCTCGGGTCGATGCTCGGCTCCGTCGAGGCCGACACCTTGATTTCGGGATCGCCCGCCTTGTCCAGCAGCATGAGTGTCGAAAGCCTCATGTCGAGGAACGAACTCATCACCGAGACGACATTATTCAGCATAACCCTGAGGCTTGAGGGCGAGGTCACGATCTTCGAGATCTCGTAGATGCCGCTCAGCGCTGTATCGCTGTATCTCACGCTTCCCGGAACCGTGACGGTGCCCGCCGGTGCGGAAGATGTCATAAATAACCTCATACGACAAACTCACGCCGGGCACGAAGGCCAACCGATGAGCTTGCTTGGTAGTTTCGCGTTTGAAGCTATTATAACAATGACGTGCGACAATGTCGCGTCCATAGAATAATCAATTCTCTGCCCGCCTTGTCGCTCGCAACGCGCAAAAACGCGAAAAAACGAAGCGAAAACAATGGCCAAGACGGAGATTGCCTGATAAGAAGGCAAAAATTTATTTTTTGATCAATTCCAGACTGCGCGGTCTGAGGGAAGGGCATCAGCCCTCCCGACATCGATGACACAAGTGCGCTTTCGCTTCATTGCCGTGGAGAGATTCGCCGGTGCGATCTCAATGCGGCGCCTTGAGATTGGTGTCCTGCGGGAGCGTTTCGCCCGCCTTGTGCAGCGCCATCCACCGCTTCAGTTCCGCGACGTGCTCTTCCTCTTCGGCGACGAACTCCTTGGCGAGAACCTTGATCTCGGGATCGGTCGTCGTGTCGTAGATATGCTTGTAGAACTGGTAGCCGCGAACCTCGGCGTCGAGGGCGATTTCAAGCGCCTGCTCGCGACCGATGAGCGGGTCGGTTCCCCAGATCGCCGCGGCTTCGGGGCTTTCGAGGTCCGGCCATTCGAAGTCGCCCGGTGCCTTCTTGGGAATCTCGCGATAACCGGCGCGCGCCATTGCATCGCCCATGTGAAGGCGCGAATATTCCGAAAGCTGGCGAAAAAGCTTTCCCACCTCACGATTGCCAGCACCGTCCATGGCGTCGGCGAGTTGCGCGAAACGAAGCGTGGCTTCCTGTTCGAGCTTGATGGAATAGGCGAGAAATTCCTCGACGGAATCCATGATCTGTCCCCTTGTGAGTCTGCAAAAAAGCGCCAATTCGACAGGCCTGAACTGCCGATGCGCTCAGCACGCGCCTATCATAATCTATTTTTCGGGCGCGTTCCCAAGTAATTCAACCGGTCGCGGACGAAAGCCGCCTCGAAAGCCAGCGGCCCGCCCCATCGGGGCGGCCCTCGAAGCAGCGTATTCGTGTCCCCGATTTAGCCGAACTTGAACAGGACGCCGTAGCCGCCGCGCGGATAGGTCCACGTCAGCGCGCCCGTGCCTTCTGCCAGCACGCGGCAGGTGCCGCATTCGAGACAGCCGTCCGGGCTCACTTCGACCTGCCCCTTGCCATTCACTTCATAGCAATGAGCGGGGCAGATCTTCGTGAGAAGGAGAAGCTCCTTCGACGGTTTCTCGTGCGGAGCGACGACGATATGCGGACGCCCGGCGTCCACGAGATAGCGATTCTGATAAAGCTTCTCTTCGACGCGCACCGTTGGTGTTTCAGCCATTCCAGTGTTCCTTTCCTGTTCCCGACCGACCTAGCGCCACGACCTTGCGAGCTTCCAAGCGTCGCTCGCGAGGCCTCTCACGCCGCGCGCCTTGACGAAGGAACGAACGATTTCCTTTTCCTTGCTCTTCTTGTCCTTCCCGTCCACGCGGAACCAGTTCTGCGCGGCCTTGGAAACGAGTTCGGGATAGCTGCCGAAGAGGCGATCGCGCGCGCCGTGCATGAAATCGGGCAGGCGCTTGTACTTCTTCAGATCCTTCATCACGAAGGACTGTTCGAGCATCTTCTGGTAGATGGACAGGTTCTCTGCCGAGAACTTATCCTTGCGGGACTTGATCTGGAAGATCGCTTCCGCCGCGATGCGGCCCGTCGTCATGGCGAGGTTCGAGCCTTCGCGGTGGACGGCGTTCACAAACTGGCCCGCGTCGCCGACGATCACCCAGCCTTCGCCGAAGAGCTGCGGCACGGCATTGTAGCCGCCCTCGGGAATGAGATGCGCCGCGTATTCCTTCACTTCCGCGCCCGCGATCAGCGGAGCCACCGCCGGGTGCTTCTTGAAGTCTTCCAGAAGCTCGTAGGGAGCCTTGCCGGTGTGCGCGAAGTCGGAGACGAGGCAGCCGATGCCGATCGAGATGCTTTCCTTGTTGGTGTAAAGGAAGCCCGTGCCGGTCATGCCCTTCGTGATCGTGCCCGCGGCTTCGATCACGACGCCTTCGTCGCCCGAGATGTTGAAGCGGCTCTCGATCACGTCCGAGGGGAGGAAGTGCATTTCCTTCACCGCGAGAGCAACCGTGTCCGGCTTCGGACGCGGACGAAGCCCCGCCTTGGTGCCGAGCACGCCGTTCACGCCTTCGGCCATCACGACCACGTCGGCGAGGATGGTGCCGCCCGCGCGGTCCGTCTTGACGCCGATCACCTTGCCGCCCGAGAAGCAGAGGTCGGTGACGGTCGTCTCAAGGATGAGAAGCGCGCCAGCCTGCTGGACCTTCTTCGAGAACCACTTGTCGAACTGCGCGCGGATGATGGTGTAGCGGTTCGGCGCTTCCTCGTTGAAGTCGTCGGAACGGTAATGGACGCCCGTATAGGAGGAGTCGTCCATATACCAAAGACGCTGCTCAATCAGGTGGCGCTCAAGCGGAGCGTCGTCCCGGAAATCCGGGATGATCTTCTCCAGCATGTTGGCGTACATGATCGCGCCCTGCACATTCTTCGAGCCCGGATATTCGCCGCGCTCGATCTGGAGCACTTTCAGGCCGCGCTTCGCCAGAGTGTAAGCACAGGAATTGCCGGCCGGTCCGGCCCCCACGACGATAACGTCGAATTTTTCTGCGGGCATGCGAGTTCTCCTTCGAAACCTTCCGCTCTATCAGCCGACAAGGCGCGAGCGCGTGTTGGGGGCGATCCGCTGACGGACTTCCTTCGCGAGCGCGGGGAGGAAGCGGACGGCGTCGGTAATGAGGCCGATATGGGCGAAGTCCATGATCGGCGCGTTCTTGTCCGTATTGATCGCAAGGATCAGGTCTGCGCCTTCGACGCCCACGCGATGCTGGATCGCGCCGGAGATGCCCGCGGCGATGTAGAGTTTCGGACGGATGGTCTTGCCCGTCTGGCCGATCTGGCGGTCGGCGGGGATCCAGCCGCGCTGCACGAGCGGACGCGAACCGCCCCATTCAGCGCCGAGAGCCTTCGCAAGGTCCTTCACGAGCTGATAGTTTTCAGCGCTGCCGAGACCGAGGCCGCCCGCGACCACGACGTCGGCGTAGGCGAGATTCGACTTGTTCGAGTCGCGGTCGGGAATGAACTGAAGAAGCTTCGTGACAATCTCGTCCTCGATCATCTTGAAGTCGTATTCGATGACCGGGCCGGACTTGCCGTCCTGGCGCTCGGGCAGCGAGAACACGCGCGGGCGAACCGTCGCCATCTGCGGGCGGAAGTTCAGCGTATAGATCGTGCAGAGGAGCGAACCGCCGAAGGTCGGGCGCGTCGCGGCGAGCGAGCCGTCGGCGTCGACCGCGAGTTCCGTGCAGTCCGCCGTGAGGCCGGTCGCCAGCGTCGTAGCAACCGAGCCCGCGAGGTCGCGGCCGAGCGTGGTTGCGCCGAGAAGCAGGATTTCCGGCTGGAACTTGTTAACCAGTTCCGTCATGCATCGGGTATAGGGCTCGTTGCGGTAGTCCGCCAGAACCGGGCTTTCCACGAGATAGGCCACGTCGGCGCCGTAGGCGTAGCATTCCTGAACGGCGTTGCGGGTGTCTTCGCCGGCACCGCCGAGAACCACGCCGGCGAGCTGCACGCCGAGCTTGTCAGCGAGCTTGCGGCCTTCGCCCATGAGTTCCCACGAGACGGGATGCACGTGACCGCGCTCAAGCTCGATGAAAACCCAGACGTGCTTGTAGGACTTGAACTTCTCGGGAAGCTCTTTCTTCATTCCGGCGCGGCCGCCGGCGGCGGCGGGCTTCGGGGCGGGTGTCGTCGTCATAACCAAATCTCCGTATTGCGCGCTGGCTTAGCTTTGGGCCATGGCCGTCAGTTCTTTTTCGATGGTCGGCAGACGCCCGAAGATCTCGTCCAGCGTCTTCGCCGCGACCGCGTCCGGCGTGAGCCCGCCGATGTCGATGATCTTGGCCTTCTCGGCGCGCGGCGACGGCGCGAACACGCGCTTCACCACGGTCGGCGAGCCCTTGAGGCCGCACTTGCCCATTTCGGCGACGCCAGCCGCTGCGGCGCTCCACGTCACGATCTCTGCGCGGGCGGCGGCCAGCGCCACATCGATGGAGCCGCGACGAATTTCGTTGGTGCCTTCGAGCATCGTGATGAGGCACGGCAGGTTCGACTTCAGCACCTGCACGCCGCCCTCGGCGCGACGCTCGACGGTGATCGTCTTGCCTTCGAGGTTCACTTCGTTGATGCCGGACACATAGGTAAGCTGGTGCAGGTCGAGGCGCTTGGCGATGCCGGGACCGACCTGCGCCGTGTCGCCGTCGATGGTCTGCTTGCCGGTGAACACGATGTCGACCGGCTCGTAGGTCTGGCCGATCTTGATGATGGCCTGGGAAAGGGCGTAGCTCGTCGCCAGCGTGTCGGAACCGGCGAAGGCACGATCGGTAAGAAGCACGGCGCGATCGACGCCGTAGGTCAGCGCGCGGCGCAGGCTGTCTTCCGCCATCGGCGGACCCATCGTGAGCACAGTCACCTTGCCGCCATGCTTGTCGCGCAGACGAAGCGCCGCCTCGATGGCGAACAGATCATACGGGTTGATGATGGTGGGCACGCCCTGCCGCATGATGGTGTTCGTCACCGGATGCACGCGAATTTGCGCGCTGTCCGGAACCTGTTTGATGCAAACGACGATATGCATGTATCAACCCTTCCTGCGTGCCGCTCAGCGGCCAATGATGGTTAGAGACTCGAGGGGCACGAAAGCCTTGGGCGCTTCTTCCTTCGGCTGATCGGGGTGGTGCTCCTGCAAAACCTTGAAGACGCGCTCCTGAAGGGGCGTTGACTTCAGAAAATCGTCATAGGCGTGAGCCAGCGTTTCGCGCGTGGCGACATAAACCTCTTCATCGGTCGCGCCCGTGAAATCCTTCTGCGCGAGATACTGCCCCATGCGTTTAAGGATATGCAGACGGGCCACACTCAGGCGCGCGGGATCATAGTCGACCTTAAGATACGCGAAGAAATCTTCCGCCGATGGAAGTTTTTCGAGATCCGACAAAACGCTCATTGATGCCACCCTTTCGTTTCCACCGCGCCTCACGATACCGCCTTCAGACGAGACGACGGGGCCGACCGCTTGATGGGACAAACGCCCGCGTTGCCGTCGGACCGCTCGTCCACAAGGGCGGCGGCGAGCCTCAGCAGGGTGAAAGACGGAATGCAGGCTTTGTGCTTTTCCGCATAGCCCCTGACAGCGGCAAGAAGACGGCGCTCCTCGTCTTCGGTGAGTTGCAGGCCGAGATAAGACAACTCGTGACGCAATCCCGCAAGCCCGGAATGCTTGCCGACGACGAAGCGGTGATTCCGGCCGAGACGCCGCGGCGACAGCGCCTCATAGCAATCCTTGCTCTTGAGGATGCCGTCAACGTGAATGCCGGACTCATGGGTAAACACGTCCTTGCCGACGATCGGCGCCGCGCGTGCGATTTCGCGTCCGCTGCACCGGGCCACGAGTTCGCTCAGGTGACCGAGAGCCGGCAGATGGATGCGCGTGGCCTGCCCGAAGAGCGAATCGAGCGCAACGGCGATCTGTTCGAGGGGGGCGTTGCCCGCCCGCTCGCCCAGACCGTTGACGGTCACGCTGGCCGCGCTCGCTCCTGCTTCCAACGCGGCCAGCGTGTTGGCTGTGGCCAGACCGAGGTCGTCATGGCCATGAAATTCGATGGGAAGATCCGTGAGGTGCCTGACGGCTCCGATGGCGGCACGGACGGAAATCGGGTCGAGCACGCCGAGCGTGTCGGCGAAGCGATAGCGAACCGCTCCGGCTTTGGCTGCCGCTTCTAGAATGGGTTCGAGCGTGTCTCGCGTTGCGCGCGACGAATCCTCGCCGCCGAAAGCGACTTCGAGGCCGTTCGCGCGGGCATAGCCGATGACATCGGTGACGGCTGCCAGGACGCGCGGCAGCGAACCGCCGAATTTTGCGGCAATCTGGAAGCGTGAAACGGGCGCCGAAAGGTTCACGATGGAGACGCCGGAAGCGATTGCGTCGTCCACGTCGCCGCGGCGCATGCGACACCAAGCGATGACGCGCACCGGCAGGCCGGCCTTCGCGATCCGGCGGATTGCCTCCTGCTCGTCGCGGCCCATGGCGGGCGTGCCTGCCTCGATCTCGTCGATGCCGACATCGGAAAGCGCGGCCGCGATCTGCAGCTTCTCGGCGGCCGTGAAGGCGACGCCCGGCGTCTGCTCGCCATCCCGAAGCGTCGTATCGTTGATTGCGACGCGCCCGGGAAGAGCGCGGCGGACGAACAGCGCGTTATCGCCGCCCGCAGGCCCTTCGCCGTCGTTCGTTCCGTTGAGACCGTTTGAAAGGTCGCGCATCCTGCATTCCGCCTGGTAAGATCGCCGCGTAGATCCGCAGCGCGAACGTCTTAAAGCAGGAGCCGTGCCAAACGGCTAAGCGGCTGAAATGTGCGGAATAGTTTTAAATCGAGGGCGGTGTCGAAAGTCCGACATGTGTCGACTTTACTACATAGCGGAAAATGGCGTGCGAAAGAGGTAAAATCCACGCGAGCGGTAAAGCCGAGCTTCCGGTTGCCAAAGCCTCGGCCGACTACCTGATGCCGGTTACGGAGAGGACCGCGCTAACCACGCCGCCCGATGCCCAGATCAGATATCGCGAGAAGAAATCGAGGTCGAGGCCCGCGCTGCGCCCTGCGTAAGGGAGCAGGAAAACCAGTGTCAGGATCAGCAGCAGCCCGTAAGGTTCGAGCCCCTCGAAACGATAGGCGAGACGGCGGGGCAGAAGCCCTGTCACCACGCGGCCGCCGTCCAGCGGCGGAATGGGCAGCATGTTGAACACGGCGAGGATCGCGTTGATCAGAATACTGTTCACGAGGTTTTGAGCGACCCACGCGTTCGCGGGCGAAGGCAACTCCCGCGCCACATAGAAAAGCAGGGCCGAGACGAGGGCGAGAAAGATGTTCGCTCCGGGACCCGCGAGCGCCACGAGGATCATGTCGCGGCGCGGATTGTTCAGATTGCGGAAATTCACGGGCACGGGCTTCGCCCAGCCGAACAGGAAGGGCGCACGCAGCAGAAGCAGCATGGCGGGTATAAGCACGGTGCCGACCGGATCGACATGCTTGAACGGATTTAGCGTGACACGACCGAGCATCCATGCGGTGTTGTCGCCGAGGCGGCGGGCAGCGAAGCCGTGCGCCGCCTCGTGAAATGTGATCGCGAGCAAAAGCGGAATGACCCAGGTGGAGACCGTATACAGGATCGCGTTCAAATCTCCGCCCATTCCGATGCCTCCCGCTGCGCTTTCGCCTGCCGCCACTCTCGGGTTAAAGTGTTTATACGGCGTGTCCGGCACAAGCCGTTCTTTTTATTGTTCGCGTCGGCGTCGCCTGCGCACTTTACGGGAGCGGTCGCGATGCCGGGCGTTCTTGTCTGTTATCCGGCCGCAGAAGTTCTCGGCTTCACAGCCGTGTCAAGACGGCGCCGCATCGTCAGCCGATGCGGACCGGGGGAAAAGGAACCATGACCGAAACGAAATCGCAGCCAGAGTTGAGAGTCCGCGCAGCCGAAAACGGCGGACGCGATAGCGAGGAAGACCGGATCGTGGAGCTTCGCGAACAGATCCTCGCCCATCTCATTTCAAAGACGGGCCGTGATCGCTCGTCTGCAAGTACGCGGGACTGGTTCCTCGCAACCGCCCTGACGGTGCGCGACCGCATCGTGGAGCGGTGGATCGCCTCGAAGCAGGAAAGCTTCGAGAAGGGACAGCGCCGGGTCTACTATCTTTCGCTCGAATTTCTCATCGGCCGCCTGCTGATGGATTCCCTCAACAATCTGGGGCTCACGGCCTCCGTTCGCGAGGCGCTGGCAGGGCTCGATGTCGACCTTGAAGAACTGCGCGTGATCGAGCCGGACGCGGCGCTCGGCAATGGCGGCCTCGGTCGCCTCGCCGCGTGCTTCATGGAAAGCATGGCGACGCTCTCGGTCGCGGCCTACGGCTACGGCATCCGCTACGATCACGGCCTGTTCCGGCAGGCGATCAAGGACGGCTGGCAGCATGAATATCCCGAAGACTGGCTCGCCTTCGGCAATCCATGGGAGTTTCCGCGGCCCGAAATCGAGTATGAGATCGGCTTCGGCGGATCGGTCGAAGCGCAGGCGGACGGCCGCGCCGCGCAGATCTGGAAGCCGAATGAAATCGTCGAGGCCGTCGCCTACGACACACCCGTCGTGGGATGGCGCGGCGCATCGGTCAACTCGCTTCGGCTGTGGCGTTCTCGCGCCCCCGATCCTTTGCGCCTCGACGTGTTCAACGCGGGCGACTACGTGGCCGCGCAGGCCGATCAGGTGCGCGCGGAAAGCATCTCGAAAGTGCTTTACCCGAGCGACTCGACCCCCGCCGGTCTGGAACTCAGGCTCCGGCAGGAATATTTCTTCGCGGCAGCCTCGCTGAAAGACCTGATCCGCCGCCATCTCGCCCAGCACGGCGACATCGCGACACTGGCCGAGAAAAACGCGATCCAGCTCAACGATACGCATCCGGCCATCGCGGTCGCCGAAATGATGCGCCTGCTCGTCGATGTCTACGCGCTCGAATGGGACGACGCGTGGCGCATCACGCAGGCAACCTTTTCCTACACCAATCACACGCTGCTGCCCGAAGCGCTCGAAAGCTGGCCCGTGCCGCTGATGGAGCGGCTGCTGCCGCGCCACATGCAGATCATCTACCTGATCAACGCGCTGCATCTCGACCGCCTGCGCGAGGAGGGCGAGCACGATCAGGGGCTGCTTTCAAGCGTGTCGCTGATCGACGAGCATTCCGGGCGGCGCGTCCGCATGGGACACCTCGCCTTTCTCGGATCGCACAAGATCAACGGCGTTTCGCAGCTCCACACCGACCTCATGAAGGAAACGGTGTTCCACGATCTGCACCGGCTCTATCCCGACCGCATCGTCAACAAGACGAACGGCATCACCTTCCGCCGCTGGCTGTTCGAGGCCAATCCCGGGCTGACGCGCCTCATCTCCGAAACCATAGGCACCGCTTTCCTCGACACTCCCGAAGCGCTGCGGAAGCTCGAAGCTGTCGCCGCCGACAAGGAGTTTCAGGCGCGCGCGCTCGGCGTGAAGCAGAAGAACAAGGAGGCGCTCGCCAAGCTCATCACCGACCGGCTCCTCATCAAGGTGGACCCGGACGCGCTGTTCGACGTGCACGTGAAGCGCATTCATGAATACAAGCGCCAGCTTCTGAACGTGCTTGAGACCATCGCCTGTTACAACGACATCCGCGCGCATCCCACCAAGGATTTCGTGCCGCGCGTGAAGATCTTCGCGGGCAAGGCGGCGGCGAGCTACCATCAGGCGAAACTCATCATCAAGCTGATCCACGATGTCGGCCGCGTCATCAACAACGACCCATCCGTGCGCGGATTGCTCAAGGTGGTGTTCCTGCCGAATTTCTGCGTGAGCCTCGCCGAGCGGATCATTCCGGCGGCCGACCTGTCGGAGCAGATCTCGACGGCCGGCATGGAGGCGTCCGGCACCGGCAACATGAAGTTCGCGCTGAACGGCGCGCTCACCATCGGCACGCTCGACGGCGCGAATGTCGAAATCCGCGAGCGCGTGGGCGAAGAAAACATCTTCATCTTCGGCCTGACGGCGGAAGAGGTGCAGGCCGGACGGTCGAAAGGCATTGACGCGCGCGAAACCATCGCCGCGTCGACGGTGCTGAAGGATGTGCTCGACGCCATCGCATCGGGTGTCTTCTCGCACGACGACAAGGACCGGTACAAACAACTGGTGGATATCCTCACCTACCACGATCATTTCATGGTGACCGCGGATTTCGACGCCTATTGTCAGGCCCAGCGCTTGGCGGATATCCGCTGGCGCGACAAGAAATCGTGGTGGCGCGGGAGCATTCTCAACACCGCGCGCGTGGGTTGGTTCTCCTCCGACCGGACCATCGCAGAATATGCGGAAGACATCTGGCGGGTTCCCGTCCGTACCGTCAATGCAAGCTAAAAGCCGTGTCCGATCGGGCTCAATCAGCCTGATCGGCGATTCCGTTCTGAACTTCAAAGAAGAGGGCAATAACCGGCCGGATTTGCGATGCAACCGGTCGGCGGGGCTCCAAGGGTGATATCGTGACCGAGGCCAACTGGCGAGCGCGGGAAGAGGACGTTTCGAGGATCGCGTCCGCCACGCATGGCGACCCTTTCGCTGTGCTCGGAATCCATCGCGTCGATGGCGGCACGGCGATCCGCGCATTCGTGCCGGGCGTCGCGTCGCTCAACGCCGTCAACGGCGGCGCCACGATCCCGCTCGAACGGCGCGGCTTCGGCGACTTCTTCGAGACATTCCTGCCCGGCGTGACCGGAAGCTTCCGCTATCGCCTGCGCGCCGAAAACGACGGCCGCGTCTGGGAATTCGACGATCCCTACACCTTTGGCCCCGTGCTCGGGCCGCTCGACGATTACCTTCTTGTCGAAGGCACGCACAAGCGCCTGTATGAGCGGCTGGGTTCGCACCCCATCCGCCATGAAGGCGTTGACGGCGTGCTGTTCGCCGTCTGGGCGCCGCACGCCCGACGCGTATCGGTCGTCGGCGACTTCAACCAGTGGGACGGCCGCCGCCACACGATGCGCAAGCGCATCGACAGCGGCATATGGGAGCTGTTCGCGCCGGGCCTCGGCGAGGGAACCGTCTACAAATACGAGATCGTCGGCGTGAATGGCGATCTTCAGCCGCTCAAGGCCGATCCGTTCGGCTTCTCCGGCGAGATGCGCCCCTCGACGGCCTCCGTCGTCGCGCGGACCGACCGCCACGAATGGGGCGACGAGGCGCATATGGCCTGGCGACCGACGGTCGAAGCCCGTCGCGGACCGATGTCCATCCTTGAAGTGCATGCGAGTTCGTGGCGGCGCAAATGGGACGGCGGCTTCCTCTCGTATGACGAGCTTGCGGACCAGCTCATTCCCTATGCCGTGGACATGGGCTTCACACATATCGAGCTGATGCCGATTTCCGAGCATCCGCTCGACGCCTCATGGGGCTATCAGCCCATAGGGCTGTTCGCGCCGACGCGCCGCTTCGGCGATCCGGCCGGCTTTCAACGCTTCGTCGACGGCGCACACCGCGTCGGTCTCGGCGTCATCCTCGACTGGGTGCCCGCGCATTTCCCGACCGACGAGCACGGGCTCGCGAAGTTCGACGGCACGGCGCTTTACGAGCATTCAGATCCGCGCCGAGGCTTTCATCCCGACTGGAACACGGCGATCTACGATTTCGGCCGCCGCGAGGTGGCGAGCACGCTCATCTCCAACGCGATCTACTGGCTCGACCGCTACCATATCGACGGCCTGCGGGTCGATGCGGTCGCGTCCATGCTCTATCTCGACTATTCGCGGAAAGCCGGCGAATGGCTGCCGAACCCGGACGGCGGCAACCAGAACCATGACGCCGTGCGCTTCCTGCAAGATGCGAATGCCAGCGTCTACGGCGCCTATCCCGGCATCGCGACCATCGCGGAAGAGTCGACCTCATGGCCCGGCGTGTCGCAACCGACGAGCGCGGGCGGTCTCGGCTTCGGCTTCAAATGGAACATGGGCTGGATGAACGACACGCTCTCGTACATCGCGCTCGATCCGATCTACCGGAAATATCACCACAACAAGCTCACATTCGGCCTGCTCTACGCCTTTTCCGAAAATTTCATCCTGCCGATCAGCCATGACGAGGTTGTGCACGGCAAGGGCTCGCTGCTCAGCAAGATGCCCGGCGACGATTGGCAAAAATTTGCCAATGTTCGCGGTTATTACGGGTTCATGTGGGGCTATCCGGGCAAAAAACTCCTCTTCATGGGCCAGGAATTCGCGCAGCGGGCCGAGTGGAATTTCGATGCGGAACTCGACTGGTGGTCGCTCGACCATGCGTCGCATCGCGGCGTGCAATCGCTCGTTCGCGACCTGAACCGCCTGCATCGCGAGAAGCCCGCGCTTCACGCACGCGACTGCGAGCCGGAAGGGTTCCAGTGGATCGTCGTCAACGACGAGGCGCAGTCTGTCTTCGCGTGGGTGCGCTACGGCGGTCCCGGCGCGAAGCCGGTGGTCGTCGCCTGCAACTTCACGCCGGAGCCGCGCTACAATTATCGCATCGGGCTGCCTTTCGCCGGGCGCTGGCGCGAGATTCTCAATACGGATGCACCCGAATATGGCGGCGCGGGCATTGGCAATCTGGGCGAAGTCCACGCGTCATTGAACGAAAGTCACGGTCTGCCGGCATCGGCGGAAATCACCCTTCCCCCGCTCGCTACTGTTTATTTCGAGCATGACTCAGGTTAGACCAAGATTGTGTGCATCTTTCAAAAAGCTGTGATGGTTCTCCTTCACTCTCGCAGGGATCATTAAGCGCCGCTTCGCACTGTTTCGAGAACGGTTAGGCAACTTCCCCGGCGCTCGCGTCGACGCGTCGGCAGCAATAAAGCGCGTGCTTTTCGCGCCGCCTGAAGGGCGGCAGACGGAAGCTCGCCTCGGAGGACACGATGAGACCGGTTGGAAGTTCCCCTCTCGCGCGTAACACGATGGCCTATGTCCTTGCAGGTGGACGCGGCAGCCGACTGCTGGAACTCACCGACCGACGCGCGAAACCCGCCGTCTACTTTGCCGGCAAGTCGCGCATCGTGGATTTCGCGCTGTCCAACGCCTACAATTCCGGCATCCGGCACATGGCGGTAGCCACACAGTACAAGGCGCACAGCCTTATCCGCCATCTGCAACGCGGCTGGAATTTCCTGCGCCCGATCCGCAACGAAAGCTTCGACATCCTCCCCGCCAGCCAGCGCGTCTCGGAGTCGCTCTGGTATCTCGGCACCGCGGACGCCGTTTATCAGAACATCGACATCATCGAAGACTACGGCACCAAATATATCGTCATCCTCGCCGGCGACCATGTCTACAAGATGGACTATGAGTTCATGCTTCAGCAGCATGTCGATCAGCGCGCCGACGTGACGGTGGGCTGCATCGAGGTTCCCGTCGCCGAGGCCAGCGGCTTCGGCGTGATGCATGTCGACGAGACGGACCGGATCATATCGTTCGTCGAGAAGCCCGCAGATCCGCCGACCATGCCCGGCAAGCCGGACACCTCGCTCGCCAGTATGGGCATCTACGTTTTCGAGACGCAATTCCTGTTCGATCAGCTCCGCCGCGACGCCGCCGATCCGAATTCGAGCCACGATTTCGGCAAGGATCTCATTCCGTACATCGTGAAGCACGGCAAGGCATCGGCACACAGCTTCGAGCGCTCCTGCGTAAGGGCTGAGTCTGAAGCCGGAGCTTACTGGCGCGATGTCGGCACCGTAGACGCCTACTGGCAAGCCAACATCGATCTGACGCACGTCGTTCCCGACCTCGATCTCTACGATCAGAACTGGCCGATCTGGACCTATAACGAGGTAACGCCGCCCGCCAAATTCGTGCATGACGAGGACGGACGGCGCGGCTCCGCTATCGCATCGCTCATCTCAGGCGGCTGCATCGTGTCCGGCGCCAAGATCCGAAACACGCTTTTGTCGACCGGCTCACGCGTCAATTCCTTCTCCGAAGTGGAAAACGCGGTGATCCTGCCTTATGTGCAGGTCGGCCGCTCCTGTCGCCTTCGCAACGTTGTCATCGACGCGAATGTAAAAATTCCCGAAGGGCTTGTCGTTGGCGAAGATCCGGAAGAAGACGCTTTGCGCTTTCGCCGGACCGAGCGCGGCATCTGCCTCATCACGCAGCGCATGATCGACGGGTTGGAAAAGTGAGCCGTCTCAAAGTCCTGTCCGCCGCTTCCGAACTTTATCCGCTCGTGAAAACGGGCGGCCTGGCGGATGTCACGGGTGCCCTGCCCGGCGCGCTGTCCGGCCTCGAAATCGATGTGCGCTCGCTCGTTCCCGGCTACCCGCAGGTTATAGGAGCGCTGGAAGGGGGCGAAACGGTCCTTTCGATCCCGGATCTGTTTGGCGGCCCTGCGCGCGTGCTTGCGGCCACGGCTGGCGCGCTCGACCTTTTCGTGCTCGATGCGCCGCATCTCTACGACCGCTCCGGCAATCCCTATACGCAGCCGGACGGCAAGGACTGGCCAGACAACGCGTTTCGCTTCGCCGCGCTCGCGAGGACGGCAGCGCTGATCGCCGAAGGCGCGATCCCCGCGTTCCAGCCCGACATCCTGCACGTTCATGACTGGCAGGCGGCGCTTGCTCCCGCCTATCTGCGATATGGCGGAAAGGGCGGCGCGGCCACCGTCGTCACCGTCCACAACCTTGCCTTTCAGGGCCAGTTTCCGGCCGAGTTGCTTGGACCTCTCGGCCTTCCGCCCGAATCCTTCTCCATCGGCGGGGTCGAGCATTACGGCGCGGTCGGCTTCCTGAAGGCGGGCTTGCGTCTCGCCGACCGCATCACCACCGTCTCGCCGTCCTATGCGCTGGAAATCCAGCAACCGGAAACGGGAATGGGTCTCGACGGCCTCTTGCGCGAACGATCCGCGCGGCTGTCAGGGATCCTGAACGGCATCGATACCGACGTCTGGAACCCGGCGACGGACCCGCGCATCGCGGCAACGTACAGCGCCGAAAACTTCGACGTGCGTGCGAACAACAAGGCGACGCTTCAGGACATCTTCGGCCTTGAACCCGAGCCGGGCGCGCTCGTCGTCGGTGTCGTCAGCCGCCTGTCCTGGCAGAAGGGGCTCGACATCCTCGCCGAGGCGCTGCCGGTGCTTCTTGGCGAAGGCATGCAGCTTGCGCTTCTCGGCGCCGGAGACGCGGACCTCGAAGCCCGCTTTCGGGCGGCGGCGGAGGCTAATCCCGGCCGCGTCGGCGTCCGCATCGGCTATGACGAAGCGGTCGCGCATCGCATTCAGGCGGGATCGGACGCTCTCGCCGTGCCGTCGCGCTTCGAGCCGTGCGGGCTGACGCAGCTTTGCGCGTTGCGCTACGGCGCCGTTCCGCTGGTGGCGCGCGTCGGCGGCCTCGCTGACACGATCATCGACGCGAACGAAATGGCCCTTGCGGCGGGCGTGGCAACGGGCATCAAATTCCAGCCCGGCCAACGCGAAAGCCTTGAGCTTGCGCTGCGCAAGGCAGCGGCCCTGTTCCGCGACCGCGGCACATGGCGGCGGCTTCAGCTCAACGGCCTGGCCACGGACGTATCCTGGCGCGCACCCGCAAGACGTTACGCGCAGCTTTATCGCGAGCTTGTCGCGGAGCGCTCGACGGTTTCGGGCGCGACCGCGTGACGGCGATCCGCGTCGGCGAAGGCTCTCCCGAGCCGCTTGGCCTGACGCTCGACAGGCGTGGCGCGAACTTTGCCGTGTTCTCCGCACACGCGACCGCAATCGAGCTTTGCCTGTTCGATGCGACGGGGGAACGCGAAGTGGAGCGTATCCGCCTTCCCGCCCGCACAGGCGATGTGTGGCATTGCCATATCGAGGGGATCGGCGCTGGCACGCGCTACGGGCTTCGCGCACACGGCCCTTATGATCCCGCGAGCGGCCATCGCTTCAATTCGGCGAAGTTGCTCGTCGACCCCTATGCGCTCGCGCTCGACCGACCGTTCGAGCTTCATCGCTCCATGTTCGGTTATCGGCCGGGCACCGATGACCTAACGCGCGACGACACCGACAGCGCCGCCGCCATGCCGAAGGCAATCGCGGTCGACCTCCTACAAATCCCGTCGCCAACGCGCGCCCACGCGACGAACGGCGCGCCCGCGATCCTCTACGAACTGCACGTGAAGGGCTACACGAAGCGTCACCCGCTCGTGCCGGAACCCGTGCGCGGCACCTTCGCGGGCCTCGCCGACCCCGCCGCCATCGCGCACCTCGCGAAGCTCGGCGTGACGGCGGTTGAACTTCTGCCCTCCGCGGCCTGGATCGACGAGCGCCATCTCGCGGCGGCGGGCCTGACGAATTACTGGGGCTATAACCCCATAGCCTTCATGACACCGGACCCGCGTCTTGCGCCCGGCGGCTGGGCCGAAGTGCGCGCCGCCACCGATGCCTTGCACGCTGCGGACATCGAAGTGATCGTGGATGTCGTCTTCAATCATACGGGCGAAGGCGACGAACTCGGCCCGACGGTCAGCTTTCGCGGCCTCGACAACGCCACCTATTACCGCCTTCGCGCCGACGACCCGCGCTTCTATGTGAACGACGCGGGCTGCGGCAACATTCTCGCCGCCGACCGCCCCGCCGTGCTGCGCCTCATCATGGACAGCCTTCGCGCGTGGGCGACGCTCGGGGGCGTGGACGGCTTCCGCTTCGATCTCGCGACGACGCTCGCCCGCCGCGAAACGGGGTTCGACCCGCACGCGCCGCTCATCGCGGCCATCGCGCAAGACCCGCTCCTGCGCCGCCTGCGGCTCATCGCAGAGCCCTGGGACATCGGTCCGGGCGGCTATCGGGTGGGTGCTTTCCCCGCGAATTGGGGCGAGTGGAACGACAAGTTCCGCGACGGCGCGCGCCGCTTCTGGCGCGGCGACAGTGGGCTTGCGTCGGAGATAGCGACGCGGTTTTCCGGTTCGCAAGACATATTCGCAAAGCGCCGTCCATCCGCCAGCGTGAACTTTGTCGTTGCGCATGACGGTTTCACTCTTGCCGATCTCGTCGCCCACGAACACAAGCACAACCATGCCAACGGCGAAGACAACCGCGACGGCACGAACGACAACATCTCCTGGAACAACGGCGTCGAGGGCGCGACCGGCGACGCGGCCATCCTCGCGGCGCGGCGGCGCGACGAACGCGCGCTTATCGCAACGCTCCTGTTCGCGCGCGGCACGCCGATGCTCGTCATGGGCGCGGAAACCGGTCAGACGCAGTTCGGCAACAACAACGCCTATGCGCAGGACAATGAAACCGCCTGGCTCGACTGGGCGAGCGCCGACGCGGCGCTGACGGCGTTCACCGCGCGCGCGATCGCGCTGCGCAAGGCGCATCCGGCGCTGTGGCGCGACCGCTTCCTTTCCGGCGAACCGCAAGACGCAAGCGGCGTCCCGGACGTGCAATGGCTATCGCCGACCGGCGCGCCGATGCGGGCGGAAGACTGGACGCGCGGAAACCTTCACACCGTGATCGCTGCGCTTTACACGCCCGAGGCGGGCGGCCGCGCGGCGGATCGCGTGCTGGTGGCGCTTCATGCGGGGCGAGACCCGGCAAGGATTGCGCTGCCGGAGCCTCGCGAGGGCTTCGCGTGGCGCGCAGTGCTCGATAGCTCGGACGAAACCGGCGAGCCGCGAAGCGCTTCAGCGGATGGGGACGCCGAAATCGCGCCGCGCTCGGTTATAATCCTGACAGAGGAACGCGAAGCGGGCGAGCGGGCCAAGCGCCGCAGCCCCGAGCCGGAGCTTCTCGACCGCCTCGCGCAGGTGGCGGACATCGCGCCGGATTGGTGCGACATCACCGGCAAGCGCCATGTTGTACCGGACGAAACGAAGCGTGCGCTCCTCTTCGACATGGGCCTTCCCGCCGAAACAGGCGGCGAAGCGCGGGTGAGCCTTGGCCAAATCGTCGATGAACGCTACCGGCGCAGGCTGCCATTTTCGTTCGTCGCGCGCGAGGGGGAGACCGCGGGTCTTCGCATCGCCTCCGATGACCGGCGGGCGCCTCGCTGGCTCGTCGTCGAGCGCGAGGATGGCGGCGAGGACGCCGTCGCGCTTGAAGAACCCGTGTCCGAAACGATCACCGCACCGGACGGGCGTCGCGTCGACACGATCCGCGCGCCTCTGCCCCCGCTCGCGCCCGGCCGCTATACGCTTCGCCTCGAAACCCATCCCGACGCCGCCTGCCGCCTCACGGTCGCGCCGCGCCGCTGCTATCTCCCCGATCAGCTTCGCGACGGCGGAAAGGCGACCGGCCTTGCCGCACAGCTCTATACGCTCCGGCGCGCTGGCGATCAGGGCATCGGCGATTTCACGACGCTGGGCCGGATCGCCGAAGACACGGCGCGCGCGGGCTACGCCACGCTCGGGCTGAACCCCTTGCACGCGCTGTTTCCAGGCGACCGCGACCGTGCCAGCCCTTATTATCCCTCCGACCGGCGCTTCCTCGATCCGCTGTATATCGACGTTTCGGCCCTCGAAGGCCCGCGCACGCGCGCCGCAGCCGCAGAGCACACAGCCGCGTTTGCAGCGCTTTCAGCCAAGCCGAATGTGGATTACGCAGGCGTCTGGGCCGCCAAGCGCGCCGTTCTGGAAGCAGCGTTCGCGGATTTCGAGGCGACAGGCGACAAGGCACGCTTCAACGCCTTCGTCGCGGCGGGTGGAGCAGCGCTTGCAGGCTTCGCGCTGTTCGAGGCCATCGGCGAGACCCACCCCGGCGAGCCATGGCCCGCATGGCCGGATGCGCTTCGCAACCGCCATCCGTCGGCGCTCGCGTCCTTCGCGGCGGAACATGCGCCACGGCTTCGCTTTCATCAATGGCTGCAATGGATTGCCGAAACGCAGCTCGACGAAGCGGCACGGCGCGGCGCGGACGCCGGGCTGTGGCTCGGCTTCTATCGCGATCTTGCCGTGGGCGCGGCTCCCGACGGCGCGGAAGCCTGGACGAATGCCGACCAGATGCTCACGCACGCAGCCATCGGCGCGCCGCCCGACCCGCTGGCCGAAGGCGGCCAGAACTGGGGGCTTCGGCCGCCGAACCCGCTCGCCTGGTCGCGCAACGGCTATGACGTGTTTCGCGGGGTCATCGCGGCGAACATGCGCCACGCAGGCGCCCTTCGCATCGACCACGCGATGGGCCTCGCGCGGCTGTTCGTGATCCCCGAGGGCGCAAGCGGGCGCGACGGCGCCTACATCGGCTTCCCCGTCGACGATCTCATCGGCGAGCTGGCACTCGAAAGCCGGCGCGCGCGCTGCGCCGTCATCGGGGAAGATCTCGGCACCGTACCGTGGGGCTTCCGCGAGACGATGGAAGCCGCAGACGTGTTGAGCTATCGCGTGTTCTGGTTCGAGCGCCACGGCGAAGACTTCGCTCCGCCCCGCACTTACCCGGCGAAGTCCATCGCGTGCCTCTCGACTCACGACTTGCCGACGCTCAAAGGCTGGTGGGAGGGCGAGGACATCCGCGAGAAGGAAGCGCTGGGCCTCATCGCACCGGACGAGGCGGCTGCGGCTCGCGAGCGCCGGGCCACCGACAAGGCTGCGCTCATCGCGCTTCTTGCGGCAGAGGGTATTGAAGCGGCAGCAGCGCCGGATACGCCTTTCGATCCGGCGCTGACGGATGCCGCACATCGCCTGCTTGGCACCGCGTCTTCGCTCATCGCCATCGAGCAGATCGACGACCTCGCGGGCGAGACGACCGCCGTCAACCTGCCCGGCACGGACCGCGAGCGTCCGAACTGGCGGCGCAAGCTCGCGGCGATGCCCTCGCTCTCGAAGCGATAGCTCTGCGATCGTGACAGAGACGTGACGCGGCTGCTTTCGCCGCCGGAGACTTTGCGGTGACTTTTGCGTTATCGCGACACCCGAACCGATTGCTTCAAGCCGACAGCAAGAATAGTTTGCTTCATTCGCAATCGACGCGCGATTTGCGACCCATGGAGCCCGGCCTTGAGCATAGAACCGCAAACGGAAAAGTCCGACTTTCCCAATCCTCACGAGGCCCGTTTTCATCTCATCGGCGCAGGCATCTCGTCCCTCGCGGCCGCCGCTTTCCTCATCCGCGACGGCAAGATCGCCGGACGGAACATCACCATCTACGGCGACCAGCCGAGGCCCGGCGGCAGCCTCGATCAGGCGGGCTCCGTCGAAACGGGTTATGTGGCGCGCGGCAGCCGCGTGCTCGAACCCCATTATGTCTGCACGTTCGATCTGTTCTCGACCATTCCTTCGCTCGACGGCTCGCGTTCGGTCACGCAGGAGATTTTCGCCTGCAACGAGGCGCTGAAGACGAACGCGCATGCGCGCATCGTGCGCGGCGGCGAGAAGGTCGAATCGCCCGCATTCGGCCTCAGCGAAGAGCATCGCCTCGCCATCATCAACATCGCGCTGAGCCCCGAAAGCGTGCTCGGTTCCAGCGCGGTCAGGGATCACTTCGACGAGGCGTTCTTTTCGACCGGCTTCTGGACGCTCTGGGCCACGACCTTCGCCTTCCAGCCATGGCACAGCGCGGTGGAGATGAAGCGCTATCTGATGCGCTTCGTCCACATGATGCCGGGCTTCAGCCGCCTTCAGGGCTTCATGCGCACGCCCTATAACCAGTATGACACCATGGTGCGGCCGCTCGCGCGCTGGCTCGATCAGCGCGGCGTCCGCTACAAGACGGGGGCCGCCGTCACCGACATCCGCTTCGAGCGCATCGAGGACGCGCAACGCCCCTCTGCTCTCATTCTGGAAAGGGACGGCGCGACCGAGGAAGTCAAGCTCGACTCGAACGATTACACCATCATCACGCTCGGCTCGATGATCGACTCGGCATCCACCGGCGCCATGGACAAGCCCGCGCCATTCGAGCCGGGCCGGCGCGGCGCGGCATGGCGGCTGTGGGAAAAGATCGCCGAAGGACGTCCGGAGTTCGGCAAACCGGCGGCGTTCGACAACCGCGTCGATCAGTCCAAATGGGTGTCTTTCACGGGCACGATGCGCGATCCGGCGTTCTTCCAGCTCGTGAAAAGCTTCACCGGCAACGTGCCGGGCGAAGGCGGTCTGATCACCTTCGCCGACTCGGGCTGGCTCCTTTCCATCACGCTACCCCAGCAGCCGCATTTCATCGGCCAGCCTTATGGCGTCGAAGTCTTCTGGGGCTACGGGCTCAGCGTCGACCGCCCCGGCAATTTCGTGAAGAAACCCATGGCGGAGTGTACCGGCCGCGAGATCATGATGGAGGTGCTGGGCCACCTCAACGCGGAGGACAAGGCCGCCCGGGTCCTCGATAACGCCATCGTCATTCCGCGCGCGATGCCCTACATCATGTCGGAGTTCCTGACGCGCGCGCCGGGCGACCGGCCGCATGTGATGCCGAAGGGCTGGTGGAACCTCGCCTTTGCCGGGCAGTTTTGCGAGCTTTCCGACGATACCGTGTTCACGGTCGAATATTCCGTGCGCTCGGCACAAACGGCGGTTTACTCGCTGCTCCAGCTCGATAAGGCACCGCCGCCGGTTTACAAGGGGCACCACAACCCGGTCGTGCTGTACAAGGCATTCATGTCGCTTACGAGTTGAAAGACCGGATTTTCGGGACGGAGAGCATCCGGTGAACTTTGCCTCGTCCGGCGCCGGATTCCGGAACGCCGAGCCTGCCCGCGGAAGCATTCAACCGGCGCTGCTGTTTACGCGCGCGCGTGATCGTGTTATGGGCAGGCGCATGACCGAACCGGACGCACATCCCCTGTCAACCTTCGAAAGCCGACGACGATCGCGCCTTGCGTGAGGCTGCGCGTGCAAAAACGCCGCAAGCCGCCGCCGTCCTCCCCGGTCTTTCTGAGAACAGGTTCGCGATGACGATGCCGTCCGCCACGATCCGGCTGCAAACGCCTGACGATCAACAAGCTCTTCTATACCTGAACGAATGCGCCTTCGGGCCGGGTCGTTTCGCCCGCACCGCCTATCGCGTCCGCGAGCGGGCGGCGCGCGATCCGCTGCTGAATTTCTGCATGGAGCTCGACGGCGAAATCGTCGGCGCGCTGGACCTGACGCCGATCTCGGTCGGCGACGTGCCGGGCGCTCTGCTGCTCGGCCCGCTGATCGTATCGGGCGATCATCAGAGCAACGGTCTCGGCCTTCGGCTGATGCTGTACGGGCTCAAACAGGCGAAAGACCTCGGCTATCGGCTGGTTATCCTCGTGGGCGACCTGCCCTATTACGTGCGCGCCGGGTTTCGCCCCATACCGCTCGGCCGCATGGAGCTTCCGGGGCCGGTCGATCCGGCCCGGCTGCTTTACGCCGAACTCGTTCCCGGCGCGCTGGAAGAGTACAGCGGCCCTATTCGCGGCATGCGCGAGTTGAGCGACCTTGGCCAGAGCGCGCCAGCGCTCGCCGAGGACGCGGCGTAGCGGCTCAAGATCTGACATTTCGACCCAGATCGGCTCGTTTCCTCCGAGAGCCTGACCAGAAATCGCTGCCACCGCGCGGGCGGTGGCGGTCCGCAAACCGATGCGAAGGTGATTTCCAGAGCGGCTCATGGGCTTGAATGCGACCGACGCCGCCGCCCCGATGCGCGGGCCGCGATAAAAGTCGGCATTTCAGGGTTCCATGCACGAAATCATTGGAATGGCGACGCCCATCTAGGATAAAGATTGTTACCGAGAGCTGTGCCGCATTCGCAAGAAACGGCATCGCGCTCGAAGGGGGGTGTGGCTGAGGCTCGGGACGCGGCAGCGGCTCGCGAATCTCCCGACTCGCGTCTCACCGATACGTGACAAGGGTTGATGGGCGACCGGCTTGCTCTTTGCCGTGCCTGCGATAAGAGCAATCGCGGCACGTCTCTTAGGCATATCGTCCGTCAAATAATCATTGCGAAAGGGTGCGCTTTTAGGTCGCGCGACGACTTGTTCTAAAAACAGCTCGTGGAGGCACTCTGTTTGCAATTTCTCTTAGTTAACCGTTGCCGCGCGCGGCCCCTTGATGACATAAAGGCGTCCGGGGGTTGGGCCAACAAAGGACAAAAATGCCGAAGCTGAACATCAACGGCAATGAAGTCGAGGTCGAAGACGGCATAACGCTTCTGCAGGCATGCGAGCTGGCCGGCGCGGAGATCCCGCGCTTCTGCTATCACGAGCGGCTGTCCATCGCGGGCAACTGCCGGATGTGCCTTGTGGAAGTCGCGGGCATGCCGAAGCCGATGGCGTCTTGCGCGATGAATGTCAGCGATTTGAGGCCGAACCGTGACGGCACGCCGCCCACGATTTTCACCGATTCCCCGATGGTGAAGAAGGCGCGCGAAGGCGTGATGGAGTTCCTGCTGATCAACCATCCGCTCGATTGCCCGATCTGCGATCAGGGCGGCGAATGCGATCTTCAGGATCAGGCGATGTATTACGGCAGCGAAGGCAGCCGCTATCGCGAGAACAAGCGCGCCGTCGAAGAAAAATATCTCGGGCCGCTCATCAAGACCTTCATGACGCGCTGCATCCAGTGCACCCGCTGCGTCCGCTTCATGTCCGAAGTCGCGGGTGTGCCGGAGCTTGGCGCCATAGGCCGCGGCGAGGACATGGAGATCACCACCTATCTCGAACGCGGACTTCACTCGGAACTCAGCGGTAACGTCGTCGACTTGTGCCCCGTCGGCGCTCTGACGTCGAAACCCTATTCATTCCAGGCGCGGCCCTGGGAATTGCGCAAGACCGAATCCATCGACGTGATGGACGGGCTCGGCTCGAATATCCGCATCGACAGCCGCGGCCGCGAGGTGTTGCGCATCCTGCCGCGCAACCACGACGGCGTGAACGAGGAATGGCTGTCCGACAAGTCACGCGCGCTCGTCGACGGTCTCAAGAAAAAGCGGCTCGACCGACCCTACATGCGCCGCGACGGCGTGCTTGAGGAAGTGTCGTGGTACGAGGCGTTCACCGAGATCGCCGCGCAGATCGAGAAGGCCGGCGCGCGGAAAGTCGGCGCGATCGCGGGCGACCTTGCCTCCGTCGAGGACATGTTCGCACTGAAGACGCTGCTGGAGCTTCTCGGTTCGCCGAACATGGATTGCCGCCAGCACAGCCAGAAACTCCACCCGAAGCATGGGCGTGGGAGCTACCTGTTCAACGCGACGATCGCCGGCGTCTCGAAAGCCGACGTCATCCTTCTCGTGGGGACGAACCCGCGCAAGGAAGCTGCCGTGCTCAACGCGCGTATTCGCGGCGCCTATTTGCACAATCACGCCCGTATCGGCCTGATCGGCCCCGAGGTCGACCTGACCTACCCTTACGAGTGGCTCGGCAATTCGCTGGCGGTGCTCGACGAGATCGCAAAGCCGGAAAACGCGGTGATGAAGGCGCTCTCCGAAGCGACGCATCCGCTCATCATCGTCGGGCAGGAAGCGCTTTCGGATGACGCCGGTTTTGCCGTGCTGGCGAAGGCCGCGGAGATCGCGGCAGCGGCGATCAAGGGACGTGAGGAAACGGGCTGGAACCCGCTCTCGATCCTCCACACGAGCGCCGCGCTCGTCGGCGGCCTCGACATCGGCTTCTTGCCCGGAGAAGGCGGTCTCGACACGGCAGGCATTCTCGAAGGCACCCAAAGCGGCGACATCGAAGTCCTTTATCTCCTCGGCGCAGACGAGTTCGACGTGAGCCGCACCGGCGACGCCTTCGTGATCTATCAGGGGTCGCACGGCGACTCGGGCGCGCGCATCGCGGACATCATCCTGCCAGGCGCCGCATACACCGAGAAGAACGGGACGTACGTCAACACCGAAGGCCGTGTGCAGCTTGGCGAGCGCGCGATCTTCCCGCCTGGCGATGCCCGCGAGGACTGGACCATTCTCCGCGCGCTTTCGGAACATCTCGGCGCGAAGCTTCCTTTCGACTGTTTCGGCTCGTTGCGCAGGGCGCTTTACAAGGCGCATCCCCATCTCGCCGCCATCGACACCGTGGAGCCTGGCCCGCTTGAGCTGAAGCTCGGCGAGGTGCCGCCGCTGCCGGATGCGCCGCTTGGCGTTTTCATCGAAGATTTCTACCAGACGAACCCGATAGCGCGATCTTCGGCGGTGCTCGCCGAGCTTTCCGCGCTGCATCAGGAATACGAGCAGGGACTTGCTGGCGCCGATGGCTGACTGGAGCACACTCTGGAGTAACTACGGCTTTCCGACCGCGCTTATCCTCGGTCAGAGCCTTCTTACGCTCGTCGCGTTGCTCCTGTTCATCGCGTATCTGCTGCTCGCAGACCGCAAGATCTGGGCCGCCGTGCAGCTTCGGCGCGGCCCGAACGTCGTCGGTGCCTACGGGCTTCTGCAATCCTTCGCGGACTTCCTGAAATTCGTCGTGAAGGAGCCGGTCATCCCGGCGGGAGCCGACAAGACGCTGTTCCTGCTGGCGCCGCTCGCCACCACCGTGCTCGCGCTCGCGGGCTGGGCCGTGATCCCCGTGGCGGACGGCTGGGTGGTGTCCGACCTGAATGTCGGCATTCTCTATCTCTTCGCGATTTCGTCGCTCGGCGTGTACGGCATCATCATCGGCGGCTGGGCCTCGAACTCGAAATACCCGTTCCTCGGCGCGTTGCGCTCGGCCGCACAGATGGTTTCGTACGAGGTGTCCATCGGCTTCATACTGGTGACGGTGCTCCTTTGCGCGGGCACGATGAACCTGTCCGGCATTGTCGAGGCGCAACGCAGCGACTACGGCCTGTTCGGCTGGTACTGGCTGCCGCTGTTCCCGATGTTCGTCGTGTTCTTCATATCGGCACTGGCAGAGACGAACCGCCCGCCCTTCGATCTTCCCGAAGCGGAATCGGAACTCGTCGCCGGCTTCATGGTCGAATACTCGTCGACGCCCTATCTTCTCTTCATGCTCGGCGAATACGTCGCGATCACCGTGATGTGCGCGCTGGCCACGATCCTCTTCATGGGCGGATGGCTGCCGCCGTTCGAGGTGGCACCCTTCACCTGGGTGCCGGGCATTATCTGGTTCGTGCTGAAATTCTGCTTCGTCTTCTTCCTGTTCGCGATGGTGAAGGCGATCGTGCCCCGCTACCGCTACGATCAGCTGATGCGGCTCGGCTGGAAGATCTTCCTGCCCACGTCGCTCGCGATGGTGGTGGTTGTGGCGGCGGTTCTGCAATTCGGAGGTCTCGCGCGCTAGCGCGGGCTTTTCCCAAGGGAGTACCTGCATGGGCGGCTTCGGCCAGTCTTTGAGATCAGCGGTTCTCGGCGAGTTTCTCGTCGCGACATGGCTTGCCATGAAGTATTTCTTCGCGCCGAAAGCGACGATCAACTATCCGTTCGAGAAAAACCCGCTCTCGCCCCGCTTTCGTGGCGAACACGCGCTGCGCCGCTATCCGAACGGCATGGAACGCTGCATCGCCTGCAAGCTGTGCGAAGCCATCTGCCCGGCGCAGGCCATCACCATCGAGGCGGGGCCGCGCCGCAACGACGGCACGCGCCGCACGACGCGCTACGACATCGACATGGTGAAATGCATCTATTGCGGCTTCTGCCAGGAAGCCTGCCCGGTGGATGCCATCGTCGAAGGACCGAATTTCGAGTTTGCCACAGAAACGCGAGAGGAACTGTTGTACGACAAGGAAAAACTGCTTGCGAATGGGGACAGATGGGAGCGCGTTCTAGCAAAAAACATTGAACTCGATGCGCCCTACCGTTAACCGTTACTAACAGTATCATCCGAATGTCTCCACTTACAGGCTCGCGCGTTTAGCGCCTGACGCGGCGAAAAAGACGCGCAATCGAATTGCTCTCCTTCGACGAGGGGCGGGGGAGCGTGGTCTGCCATGAGCGATGTTTCTTCTTCCCCTCGCCGCAGGAACGCCGCCGTCCGGCAAAAAGGCAAGAGCCGGATGGGGACACAAGGGGGTTCACACGAGATCGATCTGCCGTCAGGCCGAAATGCCTCGGCGCAGACGCGATCGGCAGAAACAGGGATGCCTCGAAGTCGGCAAAGACGAAGGGTGTTCCGAAAGATCGATTTGCGAGGCGGATCACCGGCCCGCGGTCGAGCTTGAACGAAGGGACGGGTTGCGTCGCCTGGCGGCGTGATCCAGAGCACGAACAATGTCTTCCACGGCTAACGCCGCACATTTCGAGATCGGCCGCGCATGACAATCGCTGGATACTTCTTCTATCTGTTTTCCATCGTGCTCATCTCATCGGGCGCGATGGTCATTTCCGCGCGAAATCCGGTCCATTCCGTGCTGTTCCTCATCCTCGCCTTCCTGAACGCGGCGGGGCTTTTCGTTCTGCTCGGCGCCGAGTTCCTCGCGATGATCCTCGTCATCGTCTATGTGGGCGCGGTCGCGGTCCTGTTCCTGTTCGTCGTGATGACGCTCGACATCGACTTCGTTCAATTGCGGAAGGGCATGAGCCGATATCTGCCGATCGGCATTCTGGTCGGGCTCGTGCTTGTGACCGAACTCATCCTCGTGGTGGGGGGCTTCTCGGTCGCGCCGGGTGCGTTCCGGCCGGTTACAGGCGAACACGTCACCAATACCGAGGCGATCGGACGCGTCCTCTACACCGATTACCTCTATTTCTTCCAGCTTTCCGGGCTCGTGCTTCTCGTCGCAATGATCGGGGCAATCGTGCTGACCCTCCGTCACCGCTCCGACTCGAAACGGCAGAACATCGCACGCCAGGTCGGACGCAGACGCGAGGATGCCATCGAAGTGGTTAAAGTCGAAACCGGGAAGGGGATCTCCTGAGGCCATGCTGAACACGATCTCACCCGTCGAGGCCGCGACCGGCATCGCACTCCAGCAGTATCTCACCGTCGCCGCCATCCTGTTCACGCTCGGTGCGTTCGGCATCTTCCTGAACCGGAAGAACGTCATCATCATCCTGATGTCCGTCGAGCTGATGCTCCTGGCCGTAAACGTGAACCTCGTCGCGTTCTCGGCCTATCTGAACGATCTCACGGGCCAGATCTTCGCGCTGATGGTGCTGACCGTCGCGGCGGCCGAAGCCGCGATCGGGCTCGCCATCATCGTCATCTACAACCGGAACCGCGGCTCCATCGCCGTTGACGACATCAACTCGATGAAAGGCTGAGGCGGGCATGTATCAGGCCATCGTCCTACTTCCGCTGATCGGTGCGCTCAGTGCCGGCTTTTTCGGGCGCACGCTCGGCGACAAGAACTCCGGTTTTCTGACAAGCGCTCTCGTGCTCGTCTCGGCGGCGCTTTCGTGGTTGGCCCTTTATCAGGTCGGCGTGCTCGGACAGGAGGCGCGCGTCACGCTGTTCCCGTGGATCGGCGTCGGCGATCTGCAAACATCGTGGTCGCTGCGGATCGACACGCTGACCGCCGTGATGCTCGTGGTGGTCAACACCGTCTCGGCGCTCGTTCATATCTACTCCGTCGGCTACATGTCCGACGACGACCGTCAGCCGCTGTTCTTCTCCTATCTGTCGCTGTTCACCTTCGCGATGCTGTCGCTTGTGACCGCCGACAACCTCGTGCAGCTATTCTTCGGCTGGGAGGGCGTGGGCCTCGCGTCCTATCTGCTGATCGGCTTCTGGTACCATCGCGAAAGCGCGAATGCGGCGGCGATCAAGGCGTTCGTCGTCAACCGCGTGGGCGACTTCGGCTTCGCGATCGGCATCTTCGCGATCTGGTTCATTTTCCGCGACGTGAACTTCGACACGATTTTCGCCGCCGCGAAGGAGCATCAGGCCACGACCATTCCGTTCTTCGGCTATCAGGTGCCCGCGCTCGATTTTATCTGCCTTTTCCTGTTCATGGGCGCGATGGGCAAGTCGGCGCAATTCCTGCTGCACACGTGGTTGCCCGATGCGATGGAAGGCCCGACGCCGGTTTCCGCCCTCATCCACGCCGCCACCATGGTAACGGCGGGCGTGTTCATGGTTGCGCGGCTTTCTCCGCTGTTCGAACTGTCGCCGATTGCGCTGCTCGTTGTGACCTGCGTCGGCGCGATCACCGCATTCTTCGCGGCCACCGTCGGCGTGGCGCAGAACGACATCAAGCGCGTCGTCGCCTATTCCACCTGCTCGCAGCTCGGTTACATGTTCGTGGCGCTCGGGCTTTCGGCCTACGGCGCGGGGGTGTTTCACCTTTTCACGCACGCCTTTTTCAAGGCGCTGCTCTTCCTCGGCGCCGGTTCGGTGATCCACGCGCTTCACGGCGAGCAGGATCTTCGCAAGATGGGCGGCATGCGCAAGGCGATCCCGTTCACCTTCGGCATGATGGTGATCGGCACGCTGGCGCTCACGGGCTTTCCCTTCACGGCGGGCTACTTCTCGAAGGACATGATCATCGAGGTGGCGGAAGTCTCGCATTCCTCGGTCGGTCACATCGTCTACTGGATGCTGATCTTCGCCGCCTTCCTCACGTCGTTCTACTCATGGCGGCTGATCTTCATGGCGTTCTACGGCGAGCCGAAGGACCATCACGCCTTCGAGCACGCGCACGAATCGCCGCCCGTGATGACGGGACCGCTTCTGATCCTCGCCGCCGGCGCGCTGTTCGCGGGGCTCATCTTCGCACCGTACTTCGTCGGCGCGGACTACGCGCAGTTCTGGCGCGGATCGCTGTTCTTCCTGCACGGCTGGCACGAGCCGCATGTGGCCGACGCCTTCATGAAGTGGCTGCCGACCATCGTGATGGCTGCGGGCTTCGGCGTCGCCTACTGGGCCTATATCGCCTCGCCCGGCATTCCGGCCTGGACCGTCAAGACCTTCAAGCCGGTCCACGCCTTCCTCTACAACAAGTGGTACTTCGACGAGCTTTATGACTGGATCTTCGTGCGGCCCACGCGCTGGATCGCCCGCGTCCTTTGGAAATACGGCGACGGCGCGCTCATCGACGGGCTCGGCCCCGACGGCGTCGCCGCCAGCGTGGTCGCGACCACGAAACGCGTCGTCCGCATCCAGACCGGCTTCGTCTACACCTACGCCTTCGTCATGCTCATCGGCGTGACGGTCCTCATCACCTGGTTCGCCTACCTTTACCGCGGGGCTTTGTTCACCCTATGAAAGAATGGCCCATTCTGACGACGCTCATGCTGCTGCCGGTCATCGGCGCGCTTCTGCTCGCCGTCCTCCGTGGCACGGATGAAGCCGCGCTGAAGAATGCGCGCTGGATCGCGCTGTGGACGACCGTCGTCACCTTCGCGCTGTCGCTCATCCTTCTGACCGACTTCGACTATGCCAATCCGGGCTTCCAGTTCGTGGAGCACCGGCCGTGGCTTTCGAACACGATCACCTATTACGTCGGCGTCGACGGGCTTTCGCTGCCCTTCGTGATCCTGACGACCTTCCTGATGCCGCTGACGATCCTCGCGAGCTGGAAGTCGATCACGGTGCGCGTGAAGGAATACATGATCGCGTTCCTGATCCTCGAAGCGCTGATGATCGGGGTCTTCTGCGCGCTCGACCTCGTGCTGTTCTACCTGTTCTTCGAGGGCGGGCTCATCCCGATGTTCATCATCATCGGCGTGTGGGGCGGGCCGCGCCGCGTCTATGCGAGCTTCAAGTTCTTCCTGTACACGCTGCTCGGCTCGCTGTTCATGCTGATCGCGATCCTCGTCATGTACGGCATGGCGGGGACGACCGAAATCCCGGCGCTCCTGAAATACGATTTCCCCGTCAATGTGCAGGCGTGGCTCTGGTTCGCCTTCCTCGCCTCGTTCGCGGTGAAGCTGCCCATGTGGCCGGTTCACACCTGGTTGCCGGACGCGCACGTCGAAGCGCCGACGGCGGGCTCCGTTGTGCTGGCGGCGATCCTTCTGAAGATGGGCGGCTATGGTTTCATCCGCTTCTCGCTGCCGATGTTCCCGGATGCGTCGGTGCAGTTCGCGCCGCTGATGTTCACGCTCGGCGCCGCCGCGATCATCTACACATCCCTCGTGGCCTTCGCGCAGAAGGACATGAAGAAGCTCATCGCCTATTCGTCGGTCGCGCATATGGGCTTCGTCACCATCGGCGTGTTTTCCGGCACCGAGCAGGGCGTGCAGGGCGCGGTGTTCCAGATGATCAGCCATGGCATCGTGTCCGGCGCGCTGTTCCTTGCAGTTGGCGTCGTTTATGACCGCATGCACACCCGCGAAATTGCAGCCTATGGCGGGCTCGCCGACCGCATGCCGATCTACGCCTTTTTCTTCATGGTCTTCACCATGGCGAATGTCGGGCTGCCCGGCACGAGCGGCTTCATCGGCGAGTTCCTGACGCTGATGGGTACTTTCGAGGCGAACACGGTCGCCGCGTTCTTCGCCTGCTTCGGCCTCATCCTCTCGGCTGTCTACGCGCTGACGCTCTATCGCAAGATGATCTTCGGCAAGCTCGAAAAGCCGTCGCTCGCCACGATCAAGGACATGGGGCCGCGCGAAATCGGCATCATGGCTCCGCTCCTGATCCTCACGATCGTGCTCGGCTTCTATCCGAAACCGGTGCTCGACATGACGAGCGGATCGGTCAAGGCGATGATCCAGCCGTATCAGAAAGAACTTCAGGCAAAAGCCGACACGGGCGCTGTGGCGAAGTCGTTCGCCGAACTTGAGAACAGGCGGTGACGATGCTGTCCGACGCTTTCACCAGAGCTTCCACCATGCTTTCCAGCTACGCGCCGATCTACCCGGAGCTGTTCGTGGTACTGGCGGCCTTCGTGCTCCTCCTGTGGGGCGTGTACAATCGATACCCGGCGGGGCTTTCGATCAGCATTGTCGCTGTCGGCGTGCTCCTCGGCGCGATCGTGCTCGTCGCGCGTCAGCCGTCGCTCGCGCAGGAACTTTTCAACGGCGCGTTCGTGGATGACGGCTTCGCCCGCTTCATGAAGATCCTGACGCTCGCAGGCGCGGCGCTCGCGATCCTGCTCTCGCTCGATTATCTCCGCCGCGAGCGCATCCTGCGCTTCGAATATCCGGTTCTGATCCTGCTTGCGACAGCAGGCATGATGCTGACCATCTCGGCGAACGACCTGATTTCGCTCTATCTCGCGCTCGAATTCCAGAGCCTTGCGCTTTACGTGCTCGCCGCCTTTCATCGCGATCATCTGCGCTCGACCGAAGCGGGCCTGAAATATTTCATCCTCGGCATCCTCTCGTCCGGCCTGCTGCTCTATGGCTCGTCGCTCGTCTACGGCTATACGGGCGCGACGAACTTCGCGCGCATCGCCGAAGCGGTGCATGCGAGCGGCGCATCGGTGGGCCTCGTCTTCGGCCTCGTCTTCATTCTCGCCGGGCTTGCCTTCAAGCTCGCGGCGGTGCCGTTCCACATGTGGACGCCCGACGTGTACGAAGGAGCGCCGACGCCCGTCACCGCCTTCTTCGCCACCGCGGCGAAGATGTCGGCGATGGCCATGCTCATTCGCGTGGTGCTGACCGCCTTCCCCGACGCGACGCAGCAATGGCAGCAGATCGTCATCGCGATTTCGGTCGCGTCCATGGCGCTCGGCGCTTTCGCCGCCATCGGACAGAAGAACATCAAGCGCCTGCTCGGCTATTCGTCCATCGGACACGTCGGCTATGCGCTTGTCGGCCTTGCCGCAGCCGTTCCGGGCGGCGCCGCCGCCGAGGGCGTGTCGAGCGTGCTGATCTATCTTGCGATCTACCTCGCAATGACCGCCGGCGCCTTCGCCTGCGTGCTCGGAATGCGCAGCGGCCGAACAGCATACAGTGAAAACATCTCCGATCTCGCGGGCATGTCCAAAGATCAGCCGCTGTTCGCCTTCCTGTTCGCGATGCTGCTGTTTTCGCTCGCGGGCATTCCCCCCCTCGCCGGTTTCTTCGCCAAGCTGTACGTGTTCAATGCAGCCGTTCAGGCGCAGCTTTACTGGCTCGCCATCGTCGGCGTGGTGCTTTCCGTGATCAGCGCCTACTATTATCTG
The DNA here is from genome assembly GCF_047605405.1 of Rhodomicrobium sp. Classification (NCBI taxonomy): domain Bacteria; kingdom Pseudomonadati; phylum Pseudomonadota; class Alphaproteobacteria; order Hyphomicrobiales; family Hyphomicrobiaceae; genus Rhodomicrobium; species Rhodomicrobium sp. The sequence goes on from NZ_JASGFR010000004.1 coordinate 44,674, forward strand.
AGGGTTGTGAAGGTGATGTATTTCGACGAAAAGGGTGAAACCTTCGAGCCGATTGCGCCATCCGTGAAAATCACGCTCGGCCTCACCGCCGCGTTCACGCTTCTCTTCTTCCTCTATCCGAGCCCGCTCAAGCTTGCAGCCGACGCAGCCTCGCGCACGTTCTTCTGAGGCTCGATGACGCCAAGCGATACACCGGTCTTACGCTTCGAAAGCATCGATTCCACGAATGAGGAGGCGCTGCGGCGGCTTGCTTCCGGCCTGATAGCGCCATTCTGGATCGTGTCCGAGGTGCAGACCCGTGGGCGCGGCCGCGCGGGGCGGCAGTGGAAGTCGCCCGGAGGGAACCTCTACGCGACGCTTGCCGTCACGCTGAAGGTCAGCGCGGCAACCGCGACCCAGCTTTCCTTCGTGGCGGGTCTCGCCGCGCACGATGCCGCCTCGGCCTTTCTTTCGCAGGACAAGGCTTCGCGCCTGCGTCTCAAATGGCCGAACGACCTGATGCTCGACGGCGCGAAACTGGCTGGTCTTCTGCTTGAGAGCGTTACCGTTGCGGATGGCCTCGCCGTCATCCTCGGTATCGGAATCAATGTTGCGGCTCCGCCTGCCGACACAGGCCGCTCTGTCGCCTCGCTCGCGCTTTCGCCGTCATCCGTCGAGGATGTTTTCGAATCGCTCGCGGATGCGCTCGAACGCCGGATCGCGGAGTGGAATGAGGGGCGCGGCTTTCCGGCAATCCGGGAAGCGTGGCTTGCTCGCGCGCTGGCGCTCAATGAGACAATCAGCGTAAATTTGAACAGTTCTATTATTCGCGGTAGATTTTCCGGCGTCGACGATAACGGCGCATTGAAGCTTACGACCGAGGCGGGGGTTGTCATGACCGTCACCGCGGGCGACATTTATCCAGATGCGCTTCGCTGACCGACAGGGCCAGCGACATAACTCCCTTTGTTGGAAACCATAAAAAGAATGACAGTGACAGGAACGCCTGCCAATTCCGAACTCGTATTTTTACCCCTCGGCGGCATCGGTGAAATTGGCCTCAACGTCTACCTTTACGGACTGGGAACCGAGGAAGACCGCCAGTGGCTGATGATCGACTGCGGCATCACCTTCCCCGACGATTCGGAGCCTGGGGTGGATGTGGTTCTGCCCGATCTGCGGTTCATCGAAAACGATCGACAGAACCTCGCGGGCATCCTCATCACCCACGCGCATGAAGACCATATCGGCGCGGTCGCGGAGATGTGGCCGAAGCTGCGCGCGCCCGTCTACGTGACGAAATTCGCCGCCCATCTCCTGCGCTCGAAACTTCAGGAGCACAGCCACGGCTCGGAAGTGCCGATCGTCGAGATGGCGCAGGGGTCGCGCTTCAATATCGGACGCTTCGACATCGACCTCGTCACGATGGCGCACTCCATCCCCGAGTGCAATTCGGTGTTCCTGCGCACGCCGGCTGGCAATGTGCTCCACACAGGCGACTGGAAATTCGACGACACTCCCGCCTATGGCGATCCGAGCGACGAGGCGAAGCTTGCACGGCTCGGCGACGAGGGCGTGCGCGCGCTGATCTGCGACAGTACGAACGCGCTCGTCGAGGGCATCAGCGTCACGGAAGAAGTGGTCGCGAACAATCTGAAGCTCGTCATCGGCCGCCAGAAGGGCCGCGTCGCGCTCACCACCTTCGCGTCGAACGTCAACCGGCTGATTTCGATCTCGGAAGCCGCGCGCGCCGCCGGCCGCGAGGTCGTGCTGGTCGGCCGCGCCATGCATCGGATCGTGGAGGCCGCGCGCGATTCCGGTCTCTGGCCGGAGCATCTGACCTATTCTGATCAGGATGCGTTCCCGTCGATTCCGCGCGACAAGGTTCTCGCGCTCGTCACCGGCAGTCAGGGCGAGGGGCAAGCGGCTCTGGCGCGGATCGCGAAGGGCGAACATCCTTTCGTGAAATTCGATCAGGGCGACAGCGTCATCTTCTCCTCGCGCACGATTCCCGGCAACGAAGACTCGGTGATCCGCATCCAGAACCAGCTCGCGGATCGCGGCATCTCGATCATCACGGAAGCGCACGAGGGACCGATCCACGCATCCGGCCACCCGCGCCGCGGCGAACTCACGCGCATGTACCGGCTCACACGGCCGCAATACGTCATCCCCATGCATGGCGAACCGCGCCACCTCGAGGCCCACGCCACCTTCGCCGAAGGCCACGGCCTCATGACGCTTCGCGGCGTGCGCGACGGAAAGCTCGTGCATGTCGGGCCGCAGCATCCGCACATCGCAGACAGCGGCGTGCCGGTCGGGCGGCTTTACCGCGATGGCAATCTCGTGCTCGACGCGGACGACCCTTGCGTAACCGAACGCAGGCGGCTTTCGTGGAACGGCTATGTGGCGGTGTCAGTGGTCATTTCGCGCAGCGGCGATCTCGCGGCGGACCCCGTCGTCAGCATGGCAGGGCTTCCCGCGCGCGACGGCAAAGGCTCGCCGATAAGCGAGCGCGCCCTGTCCGCCGTCTACAACGCGGTGGAGAGCATCCCGCGCCCGAGGCGGAAGGACCCCGCCTTGATTCGAGACGCGGTGACGCGCTCGGTGCGCGCCGAGATGCGCCTCGTTTGGGGCAAGAAGCCGCTTTGCTCGGTGCTCGTTTCCGTGCTTTAACCGCGCAAAACATGAGGACCGTCGCATGATCGGACGCTTGAACCACGTTGCGATTGCCGTGAAGAATCTGGATTCTGCCGCGGCCGTCTATCGCGAGACACTCGGCGCGGAGGTTTCCGAAACCGTGCCACAGCCGGACCACGGCGTGTCCACGATCTTCATCACGCTGCCGAATACCAAGATCGAGCTTCTGGAGCCGCTGGGCGAGGGTTCGCCGCTGGCGAAGTTCCTTGAAAAGAACCCCGACGGCGGCATCCACCACATTTGCTACGAGGTGGACGACATCCTGACCGCGCGCGACAGGCTTGTGGCGACGGGCGCGCGCGTGCTCGGCAATGGCGAGCCGAAGATCGGCGCACATGGCAAGCCGGTGCTTTTCCTTCACCCGAAGGATTTCTGCGGCACGCTCGTTGAACTTGAGCAGAGGTAAGGCGCCATGAACATCCTGCTGGCGATTGCATTCTTTCTCACGTGCTGGTGGGTTGTGTTCCTTTTCAGCATTCCCCGAAAGATCGCTGTCCATGGCGATATTCCGGCGCGGGGCAAATATCTGATCGGCCCCATCGTGCTGGCGACCGTCGTTGCGACGCTGTTCGTCGTGGCGCTGCATGAGGCGATTTCGCTCGGCATCATCGGCACCGGCACCTTCCTCGCCGGGCAATAAAAAAAGGCAGCAAGGAAACTTGCTGCCTTAGGCACTGCTGCTGGCTTTTATGTTTTTTAAGCAGCCCGCGCCCTTGGGGACAGCGCAAGCCGTTTTCCTCCCTAGACCTGGGCGCCGCGCCTCGTTCTGTGCTCAGCCATCCGATTCCCATGTCAAATTGTTATGGCAGACTAGCAAAAAACGCAGAGGTTGTCACTTCTACTATTGGGCAACACGGCGAAAAAATACGCAAATGGCCTGCCGAGGCGTTAAATCGTTCCCTCTTGCTTGGTAATGGCGTACTTCGCATGCCTACAGGATGTGCTTTCGCGTTCGTGCCTTTTTCAATGGGAGCAACCTCAGCCACACACAACGCTTACGACACCTGAGCCCGGAGCGCTCGCCTGCAGATCAGGTGCAGAGCGCGTTTTCGAGGCGTTGCCAGGCTTCCTCACTGCCCGGAATGCCGAAACGGAGCCACGAGCGCTCATAGGCAAAGCGGCGCACCAGAATGCCGTGCTCGCCAAGACGATTCGCGAGCGCCAATGCGGTGTCGGTCTCAGCGTTCGCTCTGCCTTGCGCCGGGATCGTCTCATTCGTCCTCGACGGAACGCTTTCACATTGGGGGCGATCCGGCGCCCATACGGCAAGGCGGTAAAGGGGCGTGCCGCCGGCAATCACGCATCCAGCGCGCACCAGAAGCGCGTCGAGCCGCGCGGCATCGGCGGCGAGGCGCGCACGGGCCGCTTCAAGCCACGCGCTGTCGTCGAGAGCCGCCGTTCCGATGGCGAGCGCGGGGCCGGACACGGCCCACGGGCCGAGCATGCCGACAAGCCGCGCGGCAAGCGCGGGTTCCGCGATCGCGAAACCGAGGCGCACACCGGCGAGACCATACATCTTGCCGAACGAGCGCAGCACGATGGTCGACGGCGGCAGCCTCCTGACAAGGCTTGCGTTTGTATCCACCACATCCGCGAAGGCTTCATCGACCACGAGCAGGCCGCCGCGCCTGGCGAGCGATGTCGCCCATTCCGCAAGCGTGTCGGATGCGATCAGCCGCCCGGTCGGATTGTTGGGGTTGACGATGATGACGGCGGCGGCCCCCTGAGCCTCCGCCAGCGACGTCACCTCGCGCACGTCGTGGCCTTCGCGCCGCCACGCCGCCGCGTGCTCGGCATAGGTTGGAGAAAGCACGGCCACCCATGACCGAGCGCCTGAAGGATCTGCGATGTCGGTCTCCCCGGCGCCTTGCGGCGGCTGCCGAGACGACGCGACGAGCCTCGGCAGGATCTGGATCAATGCTTGCGTGCCGGGAGCCGCGACAACATTGTCGGCGCTCATCGCGCCGTAACGCGCCGCAGCCGCCTGCCGCAGCGCGCGTTCCTCAGAGGCCAGCGGCAGGCGCGTCCAGGCGCCCGCGCCGATCGCGGGCAAAGGATAGGCGACGGGATTGATGCCGGTCGAAAGATCGATCCACGGTTGCGGCGCGTTCGGCCAGCGGCGCTCCGCCTCGTCGAGCGCGCCGCCGTGGGGAATGACGCCATGCGCCGGAGCATCGCCTTGCGCCAGAGCGAAGCGTCGCTCGTGCGCCTTTCCCGCAGTCGCGGCTTCATCTATAGGAGCGTTACTCTTCATCGCGCGTCCGCGCTTTCGCCTTTCGGATCATGTTCGTCACGCTCGCCCTCATCGCGCTCCTGGTTGAAGCCGCAGCAGGATATCCGCCCGCGCTGTTCCGCGCCGTGGGGCATCCGGTGACATGGATCGGCGCACTCTTATCATGGTGCGACCGCAACTTGAACCGCCCCGCGTGGTCGTTCGGCAAGCGTCGAGCGGGGGGCGTTGTCACCCTCGCGCTGGTGCTCGGTGCGACGGTCGCGGTCAGCGCCGGTTTATGGGCCGCGCTCGAAAGCGCCCTGCCTCCGCTTGCGGCCGCTGTCGTCGGCGGAATTTTCGCGAGTTCCCTTCTCGCGCAGCGAAGTCTGGCGGAGCACGCGGAAGCCGTCGCCGACCGGCTTGAGGCGGACGGTCTCGACGGCGGGCGCGAGGCTGTAACGTTCCTTGTCGGCCGCGACGTGTCCGCGCTCGACGAGGCGGGCGTCTGCCGCGCCACCGTGGAAAGCCTCGCCGAAAATTTCTCAGACGGCGTCGTCGCGCCGCTGTTCTGGCTCGCAATGGGCGGCCTTCCCGGCGCGGCTCTCTACAAGGCGACGAACACCGCCGACAGCATGATCGGCCACAAATCCGAGCGCTACCATGCCTTCGGCTGGGCGTCCGCGCGGCTCGACGATCTCCTGAACCTGCCCGGATCGCGGCTTGCGGCGCTGTGGCTTACGCTTGCCGCGCTGCTTCAGCCTTCCGCCTCCGCCGTGGATGCCGCGCGCGCGGTGTTCCGGGACGCACGCCGCCATCGCTCGCCGAACGCGGGCTGGCCGGAAGCCGCCATGGCTGGCGCGCTCGGCTTCAAGCTCGGCGGCCCGCGCATCTATGGCGGCACGCCAGTCGATGACGCGTGGATGGGCGACGGACGTGCCGCGCTCACGGCGGACGACATCCGCGCGGCCTTGCGTCTCTATCGCACCGCCTGCCTCATTCAGGCGAATGCGCTCGCGGCAACGGTCGTCGCGTTCACGGCGCTTTGACGAAATCAGAAGCACGCTTCAGGCTTCTGTTAGAGCATGATCCTGTCGCAAACCCCGCAGCTCCTTTTGCAGATCGTTTCGCGGCCGCGCATCGACGCTGTGGCATTCCACCCGCCCCGATTGCGTTTGACAGCCCGCGCGCGCATTGGCTAACTGCATTTTTTGACGGAGCGCCACGCCGATCCCTTGAGCCGATCCGACTGAGCCGAGCCCTGTCCATGTCCGCCCCGAAATCGATGACTGACGACCAGAAGCCCGCTCCGCGGGACTATATCCGCGACGGAGCCGAGATCTATCGCCGCTCCTTCTCGATCATCCGCAGCGAGGCCGACCTCTCGCGCTTCGACGAGCTTGAAGCGAAGGTCGCGGTGCGCATCATCCATGCCTGCGGGATGGTCGATGTGGTGAACGACCTCGACATGTCGCCGGGCTTCGCCGCCGCCGCGCGCGAGGCGCTGCTCAAGGGCGCGCCGATCCTCTGCGACGCGAACATGGTAGCCTTCGGCGTCACGCGCGCGCGCCTTCCCGCCGACAACGCCGTGATCTGCACGCTTGCGGACGAGAGCGTGCCCGAGCTTGCGAAGACCATCGGCAACACGCGCTCCGCCGCCGCGATGGAGCTTTGGCGGCCGCATCTCGAAGGCGCTGTGGTCGCCATCGGCAACGCGCCGTCAGCGCTGTTCCGGCTCCTTGAAATGCTGGACGAAGGCGCGCCCGCGCCTGCCGCCATCATCGGCACGCCGGTCGGCTTTGTCGGCGCGGCGGAGTCGAAGGACGCGCTCGCCGCCGACGGCCGCGTGCCGTATCTCGTGGTGAAGGGAAGACGGGGCGGAAGCGCGATGGCCGCCGCCGCCGTCAACGCGCTCGCGAGCGAGAAGGAATGAGCGCGCTCGATGCGATCATGGGCGACGCGGTTGGCGGCACGCTCTACGGCATCGGCGTCGGGCCGGGCGACGTGCGCTATCTCACGCTGCGCGCGGCGGGGCTGATCCGCTCTGTCGATGTGCTCGCGTGCTTCGCCAAAGAGGGCCGCAACAGCTGCGCCCGCACCGTCGCCGCGCCACTGATCGAGGCCGGCCGCGAGGAACTGACACTGTATTACCCGGTCACGACCGAAGCGCCGGTCGGCGACGGCGCCTATGACGAACCCATGCGCGATTTCTACGAGGCGTCGGCGGAAAAGCTCGCGGGTCTGCTTCGCGCGGGCAAATCGGTCGGGCTGATGGGCGAAGGCGACCCGTTCTTCTACGGCTCGTTCATGCATATGTGGCGCAGGCTGGAGCGCGATTTCCCGGTGGAGATCGTGCCGGGCGTCATCGGCATTTCAGGCTGCGCGGCCAAGGCCAACACGCCGCTCACCTGGGGCGACGACGTGCTGACGGTGCTGCCCGGCACGCTCGACGAGGCGGCGCTCGCGCGCCGTCTTGCCGACACGGACGCCGCCGCCATCATGAAGGTCGGCCGTAACCTCGCAAAGGTACGCCGCGCAATCGCCGCCGCCGGTGTCCTCGACCGCGCGATTTACGTAGAGCGCGGCACCATGCCGGGCGAGCGCATCCTGCCGCTGGCCGAGATACAGGCGGAAACGGCTCCCTATTTCACCATCATCCTCATCCCCGGTAACGGGAGGCGGATATGACGGGATCGCTCGTCATCGTCGGCGTCGGGCCGGGAGACGCGGCCTATACCACGCCTGCCGCCAGCCTCGCGCTGGCCGAGGCGACCGACCTCATCGGCTACGGCCTCTATCTCGACCGGGTGCCGCAGCGCGAGGGGCAGACGCGCCACGCGTCCGGCAACCGCGTGGAGATCGACCGCGCGCGCCACGCGCTGGAACTTGCGGCACTGGGGCACCGCGTTGCCGTCGTCTCCGGCGGCGATGCGGGCGTGTTCGCCATGGCGGCGGCGATCTTCGAGGCGGTGGACGCGGGCGATCCCGCCTGGCGCGCGCTCGATATCCGCGTCGAGCCGGGCGTGACCGCGATGCTGGCGGTGGCCGCAGCAGTCGGCGCACCGCTCGGCGGCGATTTCTGCGCAATCTCGCTCTCGGACAATCTCAAAAGCTGGGCCACGGTGGAGCGCCGTCTTCGCGCGGCGGCTGAGGCCGATTTCGTCATTTCGCTCTACAATGCGAAGTCGCTCGCGCGGCCGCATCAGTTGGGCCACGCATTCGACATTCTGCGCGACGTGAAGGCGGGCGAAACGGTCGTGCTCTTCGTGCGCGCGGCTGGCACGGCGGACGCACGCGTGACAGTGACGACGCTGGGCGAGGCAGATCCGTCCATCGTAGACATGCGAACGCTCGTCATGATCGGCGCGAGCACGACAAGGCTCATCGAACGCGATGGCGGCGCGCGGCCCTGGGTCTACACGCCGCGGTCGGAGCGCGCCCCGGAATGATCGCGCGCGGCGAGCAGCGTTTCGAGCCATGCCACCGCTTCTGTGGCGGAGCCGAGCACATGGCCCGCGGGCTTGTCGGGCCGCTCGATCATCACAACGGGCAGGCCGAGCGCGCGGGCGGCCTCGATCTTGCCGCAGGTGGCCGCGCCGCCCGAGTTCTTCGACACGATCACATCGAATCCGCCTTGGCGCATCAGGCGCAACTCGGCTTCGGTGTCGTAGGGCCCCCGCGCCTCGATAAAGGCGAGGTCCGGCGGCAATGGCACGCCCTCGGGCCGGTCGATCACGCGCGCCACATAACGATGCTGAGGCGCGGCAGCGAAAGCCGGGAGTTCGAGCCGCCCCACGGTGAGGAACACGGTGCGCGGTGCGTCGCCGAGAGCAGCGGCAGCGGCTTCGGGCGAGGGAACGGAAATCCAGCGGTCGCCCTCCTGCCGCGCCCATGCGGGACGCAAGAGACTTGCGAGTGGAACACGAGCCGCCTGCGCCGCCTTCACGGCATTGGCGGAGATGCGCGCGGCAAAGGGATGGGTAGCGTCGATCATGGCGTCGACACGCTCGTCGCGAAGATACGTCGCGAGGCCCTCCGCTCCGCCGAAGCCGCCGATTCGGAACGGGATGGGAGGCGTTACGGGCGAAACGGTGCGCCCCGCGAGCGACAGCGTTGGCTCGAAGCGCAGATCGCCCGCGAGCAATTTCGCGAGCGCGGAAGCGTCGGCCGTACCGCCGAGGATGAGAAGTCGCATCGTGAACTCTCACGGAATGTCGCAAAGGCGCGACGGGCCTCATGATGGAAACGCTTCGACCAAACACGCTTCTGCGCTGGCTGTCCATCGTCGGCATCGGCGAGGACGGCATCGACGGGTTGACGGCGCATGCGCGCGCGCTCGTTTCGGGCGCCGAACTGGTGGTCGGCGGCGCGCGCCATCTGGCGCTCGCGGCGCCCCTGATCCGGTGTGAGACTCTCCAATGGCCGAACCCGCTTTCCGACGCCTTCCCGTTGATCGCCGGGCGGCGCGGGTGTCCCGTGTGCGTGCTGGCGAGCGGCGACCCGTTTCATTATGGCGTCGGCAAACAGATCGCCCAATTCGCCAGCGCAGATGAAATCCTTTGCCTGCCGCAGCCGTCGTCATTTAGCCTCGCGGCGTCGCGCCTTGCGTGGGCGCTGCAGGACGTTGCGACGATCACGCTGCACGGGCGCGCGCTGGAAGGGCTGACCCGGCATCTGTTTCCCGGCGCCCGCATACTCGCGCTGTCCTGGGACGGTTCGACGCCCGCAAAGGCCGCGCGGCTGCTGACGGATCTCGGCTTCGGCGCGTCCACGCTCACGGTTCTGGAAGAGATGGGCGGGCCGAAAGAACGCATCCGTTGCGCGCCGGCAGAAAGTTTCGCGCTCGAAAACATCCCCGCGCTGAATGTGCTCGCCATCGAAGTTGCAGGGGAAGCGGGCGCGCGCATCGTGCCGCTGACGCCCGGCCTCGACGATTCGCTGTTCGAGAGCGACGGCCAACTGACAAAGCGCGAGGTGCGCTCCGTCACGCTGGCGGCGCTGGCGCCCCGGCCGGGCGAACTCCTGTGGGACATCGGCCTCGGCTCCGGCTCCATCGCCATCGAATGGATGCTGCGGCATCCGTCGATGCGTGCCGTCGGCATCGAGGAGAACGCGGAGCGGGCCGCGCGGGCGATGCGCAATGCGATGGCACTTGGCGCGCCGGATCTTCGCGTGGTCGAAGGCAGCGCGCCCGATGCGCTGGCGGGCCTGACTTCACCGGACGCGGTGTTCATCGGGGGCGGGCTGACGGACGCAGGCGTTTTCGACGCCGCGTGGGCCGCGCTGAAGCCCGGCGGCCGTATCGTCGCCAATGCCGTCACCCTCGAAAGCGAGGCGTTGCTGGTCGATGCGTTCAAACGGCGCGGCGGCGAGCTGACCCGCATCGAGATTTCACGCGCGACCGCGCTCGGCAGCTTCACCGGCTGGCGTGCGGCAATGCCAGTGACGCAGTGGCGCGCGGTGAAGGCATGAGGGGCACGACGACCATCGTCGCGGGGCTCGGCTTCCGCAAGAACGCGGGCGCGGACGCGATCGGCGGCGCTGTCGCTGCGGCGCTAGAAGCGGCAGGCGTCGAGGCAAGCTCGCTCGACGCGCTCGCCACGCTCGCGGACAAGGCCGCCGAGCCGGGATTTCTGAAAGCAGCGCAGCGTCTTCGCCTGCGCGTCGCGCTCGTGAGCGCGGCGGATATGACCGAAGCGTCGGAGGGCGGGCTGACCGTCTCCGAACGCGTCCTCGCTGAAAAAGGCGTCCCCTCCGTCGCTGAGGCAACGGCGCTTGCGGCGGCGGGTCCGGGGGCGCGGCTCCTCTGCGCGCGCGTCACCAACCGCGAAGCGGCCTGCGCCATCGCCATCGGTAAAGCGGCCGCCGCTACGGGAGAGACCGAATGACCGTTCATTTCATCGGCGCCGGGCCGGGCGCGCCAGACCTCTTGACTCTTCGCGGCCGCGACCTCATCGCGGCCTGCCCCGTTTGCCTCTATGCGGGCTCGCTCGTGCCGCAGGCGATCCTCGGCCACTGCCCGCCCGGCGCGCGCATCGTCAACACCGCGCCCATGTCGCTTGACGAAATCATCGCCGAGATCGTGGACGCGACGTCGGCGGGCCATGACGTGGCGCGGCTTCATTCCGGCGACCTGTCGGTTTGGAGCGCGCTTGGCGAGCAGACGCGCCGCCTCGACGCCCTCGGCATTCCGTATACCGTGACGCCCGGCGTCCCGTCGTTCGCGGCGGCAGCGGCGGCGCTCGGCCGGGAATTGACGCTGCCGGAGGTGGCGCAATCGGTCGTGCTGACGCGAACATCGGGCCGCGCCTCGGCCATGCCCGAGACAGAAACGCTCGCCGCATTCGCCGCGACGCGCGCCACGCTCGCGGTGCATCTTTCGATCCACGCGCTCGAAACGGTGGTGGGCGAACTTCTCCCGTTCTACGGCCCGGACTGCCCGGCGGCGGTTGTCTATCGCGCGAGCTGGCCGGAAGAAACGATCATCCGCGCGCCGCTCGGCGAGCTGGCCGCGAAGGTGGCGGAAGCGGGCACCATCGACCGCACAGCACTGATCCTCGTGGGCCGCTCTCTCGGCGCGACCGACTTCCGCGAAAGCTCGCTCTACGATCCCGGCTATCAGCGGCGCTATCGAGGCCGCGGCGAATGAGCGGCCCGGTCGCTCCCTCCGAAGCGCGCGGCCTCATCATTTCCGCCGTGCGATCCGGCGCGGGCAAGACCACGCTCTCGCTCGGCCTGATGCGCGCCTTGACGCGGCGCGGGCTCGCGGTGCAGCCGTTCAAGTCCGGGCCGGACTACATCGACCCCGCGTTTCACGAAGCGGCCTGCGGGCGCCCGAGCTTCAACCTCGATAGCTGGGCGATGCCGCGCGGTCTGATCGGCGCGCTTATCGCGCGAGCGGGCGCGTCGGCTGACATGACCATCGCGGAAGGCGTGATGGGCCTGTTCGACGGCGTGGCGGCGGAAGGGCGGACGGCGCGCGGCGCGACGGCCGACCTTGCCGCTCTCACGGGCTGGCCGGTGGTGCTCGTTCTCGACGTGTCCGCGCAGTCGGAAACGGCGGCAGCGGTGGCGCTGGGATGCAAGCTCTATCGCGACGATGTTCGCGTGGCGGGCGTAATCCTGAACCGCGTGGCGAGCGAGGGGCATGAGCGGCCCATCCGCGACGCGCTGGAGCGGATCGGTATACCGGTGCTCGGCGCGATGCGGCGGCGCGCCGCCATCGCGCTGCCGGACCGGCATCTGGGGCTGGTGCAGGCGGGCGAGCATGCGGATCTCGACGGCTGGCTCGATACGCTGGCGGATGAGGTCGCCTCGCAGGTTTCGCTCGACGCCATCGAGGCGAGCGCCGCGCCGTGCATGCTTGCGGCCGAGCCATCCGCGCCGCCGCTGCCGCCACCGGGCCAGCGGATCGCGGTGGCGAGGGACCGCGCCTTTTCCTTCCTCTATCCGCACATGCTGCAAGGTTGGCGCGACGCGGGCGCGGAAATCCTGTTCTTTTCGCCGCTCGCCGACGAAGCGCCCGACGCGTCAGCGGACGCGGTCTGGCTGCCGGGCGGCTACCCGGAGCTTCACGCCGGGCGCCTCGCCGCCGCCTCGCGCTTTCTCGGCGGACTTCACGAAGCCGTCATGCGGGGCGCGCGCATTCATGGCGAGTGCGGCGGCTATATGGTGCTCGGTGCGGGGCTGGAAGACGCGGACGGCGTGCGGCACACGATGGCGGGCCTGCTCGGTCTCGAAACGAGCTTCGCCAGGCGCAAGCTGCATCTCGGCTATCGTCGCGCGCGGCTCTTGGCGGACAGCGCGCTCGGAAGCACCGGCGGCACTCTCTGGGGCCACGAGTTTCATTATGCGTCCACACTTTCGGTAGCCGACGCGCCGCTGCTCGACGCGCTGGACGCGCGCGGCGAGCCCTGCGCCGAGAGGGGCGCGCGGCGCGGAAACGTCAGCGGCACCTTCTTTCATGCCATCGCCGTCGAAAGCTGAGCCTTATCGGGCACCGCCCGCCTTTCGCTCCATCGCCGCCTTGAGAAGCGCTGCCACGCGATACGGCGCGTGTGCCAATCGGCCGAAAGGAAGCGTCGCGAAGAAGCCCAGCACGGTACCGAGATGCACCGCGAGAAGCAGCCCCATCGCGGGCGTGTCGCGCAAGGCCAACAGCGCGAGGCCGGACGCCGCCACGGCGAAAAGCTGGGCCAGCAGGACGAAATCGCCGGTGTTGTCGAAGGCGGTGCCGCCGCCGCTGCGCGCCACGGCGAGCCCCGCCGCGCCGATCACCATGCCGATGCCGCCGACAGTGCCGAGGATCACGGGCAGACTTGACAGCGGATAGGGCGCGAGCCAGCCGAAGCCGTGATGATAGAGGGTCGCAGTGCAGGTTGCCGCGAAGCACAGCAGGAAGCCATAAGCGAGCGCGTGATGAAGGAAGCGCCGCGCGATGCTTCTCTCGCAGGGAATGCCGCCGCCTTCGAGGTTTCGCAAACTCGCCGCATCGCGGATCGCAAGAGGGATCGCGCGCCACGCGGAGGAGCCCCCGCGGCGCACGTCGTCGGGACGCGAAAGAGCGCCCCAGAACCGCGCCACGCGGACCCCGACCAAAGCCGTCCCGAACAGAAACGGGGCCAACGCCGCCGCCGTCATCGTCGCCCACGGGATCACCGCGTAAAATGCGCCCTCGCCCGAATGCCGGGCCGTGAGCGTGCCCCACGGGACGAGCACGATGGTCAGCACGACAACCGCGACGAAGATCGCGAGCGCCAACCATGGCCGTTCCTTCCAGGAAAGGCTGCGCACCTCCGCCAGCGCCTTCGGCGCATCCACCGCGAAGACATGCGGCGGCGCATATTGGCACGACGTAAGGCAGTTCCCGCAATTGTGGCAGAGATGCGCGATATAGGCGATGTCGCCATCGCCGAAGGCCGGGGCCGCGACGGTCTTGCCCCTGCCGTCTCGTCCGCGATCCTCGCGCGGCGACGCGGCGGAAGCGCGGCGGGACAGGTGATCTCCCCGCCTCTCGATGGCTCGCATCGCCTCGCAGAAGCCATTGCAATAGTTGCAGACGGCGCAGATCGTGGCAATGCGGCGTGCCTCCGCCAGCGGCGCGAGGCTTCCCGATGGCGGCGTTTCAGGCGAGCGCATGACGGGCCGCCTCCTCTCCCGCGATGCGCCCGAACACCGCCCCCACGGTCATGCCGCCCCCCGCCACGTAGCCCGTGCCCAGAATATTCGGAGCCATGATCATGCCCGCCGCAAAGACGTTCACACAGGGCGATCCGTCGCGCCGCACGACGCGCGCGGTTTCGTCGACCCGAAGCCCAAGGCAGGTAAACGTGATGCCGGGCCGCATCGGGAAAGCGAAGAACGGCGGGCGCGTCACGCGGCCGGCTTCGCGCGCGGACGCCTCCAGCGTGGCTGCGTCCGCGCCGATCCGTTCCGCAAGCTCCGGGAGCGTCGACGCTTCGAGCGGCGGAAACACCGAAAGCGGGGCGCGTTCGATGCCGACGGCGTCGAGAACGAGGGTGGCGCCTCGCTCCGGCAGATCGGCGACGAGGCGGCCCCACATCGCGTAGCGTGTCGGGCCGGTGACGGCGGTCTCGTCCGCGAAGCGCGCGCCGCGCGCGTCGACCGCCATGCCGAATTCCATTCCGTCCACGCGGGTAACGATGCCGCCGTCGGCATGCGGCGAGCGGGCGTCGACCGCAACCAGATGCGCCGCCTCCGCGTCGCCTGCGGCTTCGGCCCCGTCCGCCAGCGCCCGGCGCAACACTTCGCCTCGCGCGTAGGGCGTGCCGCGATTGATGAAGCCCGGCCGCGCGGCTTGCATGGCCGCCTGCATACCGCCGCAGGCGATCACCGTCGCGCAGGGGTGAAACGGCTTCGCTGCACCGCTCCCGAGGTCCACGCCGTCGACGCCCGCACCGTAAAGAACGCGCACGCCGAGCCGCTCCGCCGTCGCGTAAAGCGCGTTCACCGCCGCCCTGCCGCCACCGAGGAAAAACGCGGTCTTGCGCGAATGAGGGATGTCCCGTGTCTGAAACACTATTCCCTGCGCGGCGAGCCAGCCGGGCAGGTCGCTCGATGCGCGCGCGAGCAGCCGCGAGAGAGCCGGGTCTGCCCTGCCCTCGCTCGCCTTGGCGAGGTCGGCCATGAACTCGTCTTCGCTGTAGGAGCCCGGAATCTGCGCGGTCGGCCTGTCATGCGCGATACGAAGATTGCGCGAATGCCGCGTGTTGCCGCCGCGAAGCTCGCGGGGAGCGGCTTCGAGCATCGTTACGCGAGCGCCCGCACGACGCGCGGATATCGCAGCCGCAAGCGCGGCCAAACCGCCGCCGATGACCAGAACCTGTTCGGGAAGTGCGCCTGTCATGCCGCGCGAGGAAGTTGAGGGTTGCCCTCACATATAGGAATTTTCCTCGTGCTGCCAGCGCCTTGCGCCCGCGAGATCTGCCGCCCCTGCGATGCGCGCGCAAAACGCGTCGAAGAGCGCTCGGCCCTCGCGCCAGTCGCCGATGCCGCTTTCGGCATTGATATGTCCGAGAGCGCCCGCGTCCACGAACTCCGCGCCCCAGGCAAGCGCGAGTTCCCGGGCGTATTCGATCGAGCCGAAGGGGTCGTTGCTGCTGGCGATGACTTGCGCGGGAAACGGAAGCCTCTCTCGGGGAAAGTCTCCGAAGGACACCGCCGCGGCGGGAAACGACCGAGAAGCGGGGTTTGGCGGTGCCACGAGAAACGCACCGCGAATCGTGCTGCGGCCATGCACTGCCCAGTGAGCGACGAGGAGGCAGGAGAGGCTGTGCGCAATCAGGATGGGCGGCTCGCGCCCTTCGCCAACGGATGTATCGAGCGCGCGAAGCCATTCGGCGAGTTCGGGACGATACCAGTCGGTGGGACAAAACCGACGGATTGACGAGGGTGCGGCCTCCCAAAGCGTTTGCCAGTGCGCCGCGCCCGAACCGCCGTAGCCGGGAAGCGAAATAATCTCATGCATCCCAATGAAGCGCCTTTATCAAGCTCGCTCGCCAAGACCCGTCTGAAGCGGCCCAAGTGAAAAGGATGAGGAAACCGGTTCACTCTCTTCGATCGACTGCGATTCGATCAGCTCGGAACGGGCTTTAGCGTTTTTCCTCTTCCTTCGCTTTCGTCAGGCGATCTATCTGCGCCTGCATGGCTGCGAGCTGCGTCTTCAATTCCGCAAGCTCCGGCGTCGAGGCAGCCTCGGTCGCCTTCGCGGCCTGCGGCTTCTCTCCCTCGACCGGGGATTCGATCTTCGCGAACGGCGCGAACATCGCGAAAGCGCGCTCGAAGATCGCCATGTTCTGGCGAGCCTGCTCCTGCATCGCTCCGAAGGCGACGTTGCCGAAAGTATCGGTGAACTGCTTGTGGTATTTTTCCTGTTCGCGGGTCAGCGCCGTCAGGCTGTATTCGAGATATTTCGGCACAAGCTGTTCGATGGAGTGACCATAGAAGCGAATCAGCTGCCGCAGGAAGCCGATGGGCAGCAGGTTCGAGCCTGACTTGCCTTCCTCTTCCACGATGATCTGCGTGAGCACGGTGTGGGTCAGGTCTTCGCCGGTCTTCGCATCGTAAACGAGAAAATCCCGCTCGGAGCGAACCATTTCGCCAAGATCTTCAAGCGTGACATAGCTGCTCGTCTCCGTATTGTAGAGACGGCGGTTTGCATATTTCTTGATGATGACAGGCTTGGACTTGTCGGATTCCAAGGCTTTTTTGCCCGCGGCGCTCAAAGGAATGGGCTTTGCACCCTCCCCGTATCCGCTTTCCGGAGACAGCTTTTCCGCAGGTTTGTTCATCTATTGTTGCCTGTTGGATTATAGTGATACCATCATAAAGCAAGTTTCAGCTTTGCGCGATTTTTTTTCGCACCCGCGAGATTTCTCTTGCATTGCCGCCTGACAGCTTTTCGCATCGCGGCGCGCCTTGCAATTCCGCCTATTTGGTCATACCGGCGCAGGTTCAATGTTGTTAAGCTTCGCGCCAAAACATAAGGCTCGAAAGGAAGACAACCATGGCAAGGCACGACGACGACATCGTCATCGCAAGCGCGGCGCGCACTCCGGTCGGCTCATTCAATGGGAGCCTTGCCACGCTTCCCGCGCATGAACTCGGGCGGATCGTCATCACCGAAGCGCTGAAGCGTGCAAATGTCGATCCGAGCGAAGTCTCCGAGGTGATCCTCGGACAAGTGCTGACGGCGGGTCAGGGTCAGAACCCGGCGCGTCAAGCCTCCATCGGAGCGTCGCTGCCGATCGAAACCACCGCCATGACTGTCAATTTCGTCTGCGGGTCGGGCCTGCGCACCGTCGCGATGGCGGCGCAGGCGATCAAGAACGGCGACAGCGATATCGTGGTCGCGGGCGGACAGGAGAACATGAGCCTCTCGCCCCATGTCGCGCATCTGCGCAACGGCCAGCGCATGGGCAACCTCGAATTCATCGACAGCATGATCAAGGACGGCCTGTGGGACGCCTTCAACGGCTATCACATGGGCATCACGGCCGAGAACGTGGCGCGCCAGTGGCAGATAACCCGCGAGGATCAGGACGCGCTGGCGCTCGCGTCGCAGCACAAGGCCGCCGCGGCCAGGAAGGCCGGTCGTTTCAAGGACGAGATCATTCCCGTCACGATCAAGACACGCAAGGGTGAGGTCGTGTTCGCCGAAGACGAATTCATTCGCGACAATGCCACCGTGGAAGACCTCGCGAAGCTTCGCCCGGCCTTCAATCCGAAGGAAGGCACCGTCACTGCGGGCAACGCGAGCGGCATCAACGACGGCGCGGCGGCGCTCGTGGTGTTGAAGCGCTCGGAAGCCGAGAAGCGTGGCATTGAGCCGCTTGCGCGCATCGCGTCGTTCGCGACGGCGGGCGTCGACCCGTCCATCATGGGCACCGGCCCGATCCCGGCATCCAAGCGCGCGCTCGAAAAGGCTGGCTGGACCAAGGACGACCTCGACCTTATCGAGGCAAACGAGGCGTTTGCCGCGCAGGCCGCCGCCGTCAACAAGGGCCTCGGCTGGGATGTCGAGAAGGTGAACGTCAACGGCGGCGCAATCGCCATCGGCCACCCCATCGGCGCGTCGGGCGCCCGCATTCTCACGACGCTCCTTCACGAGCTGAAGCGCCGCGACGCGAAGAAGGGCCTCGCCACGCTTTGTATCGGCGGCGGCATGGGCATCGCCCTTTGCGTGGAGCGCGACTAGTGGTCCGATTCCGACATTAGCATCCGTTTGCAGCACGCTTGCGAGCAAATGTCGGATCGAAAGGACCACTAGTGCCGGGGTGCGAGCGCCCCGGCACAGATGCGGGATATGCGCGGCGCTTCTCGGCGGTGCATATCCCTTGTCGCCGAAAGTCTCTGGGCGCCCGGCAACTGTCCTAAGCTTGCCGCATCTAGTCCGGTTTGGCGTACAGCTTGAAGATCTGACCCGCGTGGCGGACTCACGATGACAAGCCGACGCAAGCTCTCCGTGCAACTCTGATGCAGCAAGCAAAGATGGGACGATCTATCAGGCCTTCCGCGGAACTTTGCCCTCCGCGGGAAACTTTCGTCTCGGTTACAATCCTTCGGCGAAAAAGCTAGGCTCAAAGCAACACACTTTATTGTTACGGAGGGAACGTTGAGCAAGGTAGCACTCGTTACGGGCGGCACGCGCGGCATCGGAGCCGCTATTTCCGTCGATCTGAAGCATCACGGCTTCCGTGTGGCGGCGAACTACGCTGGCAACGATGAGGCGGCACAGAAGTTCAACGCGGAAACCGGCATTCCCGTCTTCAAGTGGGACGTGGGCGACTACGAAGCCAGCGTCGCGGGCCTCGCGCAGGTCGAGAAGGAAGTCGGCCCCATCGACGTCATCGTCAATAACGCGGGCATCACGCGCGACGCGATGCTTCATCGCATGACGCCGCAGCAATGGCGCGAAGTGATCCGCGTGGACCTCGACAGCCTGTTCAACACCGTGCAGCCGGTCATCAACGGCATGCGCGAGAGAAATTACGGCCGCATTATCAGCATCTCGTCCATCAACGGCCAGAAGGGCCAGATGGGCCAGACGAACTACTCCGCCGCCAAGGCCGGCGTGATCGGCTTCACGAAGGCTCTTGCGCAGGAGAACGCGAAGAAGGGCATCACGGTGAACGTCGTGGCGCCGGGCTATATCGACACGGAGATGGTGCAGGCCGTGCCCGGCAACGTGCTCGAAAGCATCATCGCGCAGATCCCGGTCGGCCGTCTCGGCAAGGCGCAGGAAATCGCGAAGTGCGTGTCGTTCCTTGCGAGCCGCGATGCGGGCTTCATCACAGGCGCGACGATCACCGCGAATGGCGGCCAGTATATCGCGACGTAAAGCAGGCCATAGACGCAAGCAAAAGCCGGGCAACGCCCGGCTTTTTTTATAGATTGGCGGCGACAAAACACCACAACGCAATGTTGCGTTCAATTGAATGCTTGCTGTGGTGATGTAAAGACGCGGGACGAGACAAAGATAGAGCGTGCCTTCGATCCAATCAAAAGGCGATATGTTCTACCTTGCCGCCTGCGTCTGGGATTGGGACTGCGTCTGGCCGATCGCGGCGGCGGGCAGGATAACGGGGGCCTCCGGCGCTTTCGCATAGCCGAAGAAGGCCAAACCAAGTTCGTCGTTCAGGTGAATGAGGCTCGACTGCACCCAGTCGTTGAACCCGTGCAGGTTCTGCAGAAGGTTGTCGTCGTTGCTCGCCGTCTGAAGCCCCTCGATCATCGCGTCCACGCGCTCCGCGGCTGGCCCGGCATTGCGCAGGCCGAAATTGCGACGCAGCAGTTCGATCATCGCCTGGATCTCGCCGAGGCAATAAGCGATGGATCGCGGCAGACGAGGATCGAATATCAGGAAGCGGGCGACTTCGCGCGGCTCGATATGGCGCGGATAGACGCGCCGATAGGCGTGATAGGCGGACGCGGCGCGCAAGAGGATCGACCAGAAGGTATGGTCGTAATGACCTTCGTCGGCCGCCAGTCCCGTCTGCTGCTGGGCAAAGCGCACATCGAGAAGACGGCTCGTCTGGTCCGCGCGTTCGAGGAAGAGGCCGATCCTGAAAAACGGCCAGGTCTCGTCGTGATAAAGCGTGTTCTCCGCAACGCCGATCTGCGCATAACACCCGCGCTTGATCGCGTCGCAGGTGCGCGACAGGCGCACTTCGGAAAGATCGGTGTTGCTGAAGGCAAACACGCGATTGCAGAAGTCGTTGAGCTGATACCACATGTCGATGGACAGCATCGGCCGAAGCGCGCGCGCATTCTCCCGCGCCGACCTGATCGACGACTGGATCGAGCCGGGGTTTTCCGCGTGCGCCATGTAGAAGCGGATCACGTTCTCCGCATTCGCCTCGGGGAAAGCTTTCGCGAAGGCCTGCTCGTCCGAATAAAGCGCGACGATCCAGGCCCAGCCATTGTCGTCCACGCGGCCACGCTGGAAGGAGGTTTGCGTCTCGATGATGCGGCCGAGACTTTCCGTGCGCTCGAAATAGCGCGCCATCCAGAAAACGCTCTCCGCGTGCCGGGAAAGGAGGCTGCTCACGCGTTGTCCTCCTTCAACACCCAGGTGTCCTTGGTGCCGCCGCCCTGACTCGAATTAACGATGATCGACCCGCGTTTGAGCGCGACGCGCGTCAGCCCTCCCGGCAGAACCCAGGTCTCCTTGCCCGTGACGGCGAAGGGGCGCAGGTCGACATGGCGCGGTTCCACGCCCTGATCGGTGAGCGTCGGGCACACGGAAAGCTCGATCATCGGCTGGCTGATGTAATTCGAAGGATCGGCCTTGAGCTGGTCGCGGCACAGGTCGATCTCGGCCTTGGTCGCTTTCGGTCCGACGCAGATGCCGTAACCGCCCGACTCGCCCACCGGCTTCACCACGAGCTTGTCGAGGTTGTCGAGCGTGTAACCGAGGCCGTCCTTCTCGCGGCAGATGTTGGTCTGCACATTCGGCAGCACCGGGTCTTCGTCGAGGTAGTATTTGATGATGCGCGGCAGATAGGCATAAACGGCCTTGTCGTCGGCAACGCCGGTGCCGACCGCGTTCGCGAGCGTGACATTGCCCTTGCGGACAGCGCGCATAAGGCCTTTCACACCGAGCGCGCTTTCGGGGCGGAACGCTTCAGGATCGAGGTAATCGTCGTTCAGGCGGCGATAGATGACATGCACCGGCTTCGGGCCCGACACCGTCTTCATGAACACCTTGTCGTCGTCCACGAACAGGTCGCGGCCCTCGACCAGCGGTATGCCGATCTCGCGCGCGAGAAACACGTGCTCGAAATAGGCCGAGTTGAAGACGCCGGGCGAAAGCAGCACGATCTGCGGCTCGCTCACGCCGGCAGGGGCGCACTCGATGAGCTTGTCGCCGAGTTGCGTGCCGTATTCCGACACGCTTTCGATGGCAAAGCCGTGCATGAGGTCGGGGAAGGCGCGTTGCATCAGATGCCGGTTTTCCACCACGTAGGAAACGCCCGACGGCGTGCGGCCGTTATCCTCCAAGACGTAGAACTCGCCGCGCGGGTCGCGGATGACGTCGATGCCGCCGATGTGGATGTATGTGCCGCAAGGGGGATCGTAGCCGATCATCTCGGGCCGATAATTCGCATTGCCGAGCACGAGGTCTTCGGGAACGACGCCGTCCTTCAGGATCTTGCGGTCGTGATAGACATCCCACAGAAAGAGGTTCAGCGCCTTGATGCGCTGCTTCACGCCCTTGTCGAGCGTCTTCCAGTCCTCGGCGGTGATCACGCGCGGGATTACGTCGAACGGCAGGATGCGGTCGATGGCCGTACGGTCGCTGTAGACGGTGAAAGTAATGCCAAGGTTGAAAAGCTCGCGCTCCGCATCCGCCGCGCGCTCGCGAAGCTGAACAAGCTCGAGTTGCTGAAGTCGATGCCACAGCGCGGTGAGATGGCGATTGCGGCTATCCGGCGAGCCCAGAAGTTCGCAATAAAATTGCCCCGCGTTGTAGTTGTCGAGCGGGGCTACGGTGGATGGATTTTTTAGCGCTGTGATCGTCGCCATGCAGGAAGGCCCCCGGGGAACGTCAGCCGTCATCGCCGATGCGTGAGGAGGGAAAGACTCGAGCCAATGTCAGTCACGAGACTATCACAGCACGCTACTAGGCCGGTATATAATTTTAAGATGAAAAGCTGAGCAGAATGCTTAGTTTCTGCGCATTTTCTTCTCGATCGTCCAGTATAGTCTCAGCCTTGAACGAACGCTTCGAGACCGGAAAGCCGAAGGCGCGGCTCAAGCGCGGGGACACGGCGGGGCGGATAGGGCGCAACGGCCTTCGCAATCGCGGCGATGTGATCGGGCGTCGTGCCGCAGCAGCCGCCGACGATGTTCAAAAGCCCGTCCGCCGCCCAGGATGCCATCGCGCGCGCCATCGACTCGGGCGACTCGTCGTATTCGCCCATGGCGTTCGGCAGGCCCGCATTTGCGTAAACGCTCATATAAGTGTCGGCGACCTTCGACAGGAGCGCGACGGGTGGACGAAGCTGATCCGCGCCAAACGCGCAGTTCATGCCCACCGAGAACGGCTTCAGATGGCGCAGCGAATACCAGAACGCCTCGGGCGTCTGCCCCGACAGGTTGCGGCCCGAAAGATCCGTAACCGTGCCGGAAAGCATCAGCGGCAGGTCCACGCCGGTTTCGTCGAACGCCTTCTTGGCGGCAAAACCCGCCGCCTTGGCATTCAGCGTGTCGAAAACGGTCTCGATCAGGATCGCATCCACGCCCCCCTCGATCAACGCACGCGTTTGCTCCTCGTAAGCTTCGACGAGTTCGTCGAAGCTGATGTTGCGAAAGCCGGGGTTGTTCACGTCCGGCGAGAGCGATGCCGTCCGGTTCGTGGGGCCGATGGAACCCGCGACGAAGCGCGGCTTCTCCGGCGTCTTCGCCGTATACGCATCCGCCGCCTCGCGCGCGAGCTTCGCCGCCTCCAGATTGATCTCCGCCGAAAGGTCTTCCATGCCGTAATCGGCCATCGAGATGCGCTGCGCGTTGAACGAGTTCGTCTCGATGATGTCCGCGCCCGCTTCGAGATAGGCTTCGTGCACGCCCTTGATGATGGCGGGCTGCGTCAGCACCAGCAGGTCGTTGTTGCCCTTGAGGTCGCTCGGCCAGTCCTTGAAGCGCTCGCCGCGATAGTCGGCCTCGGTCGGCTTGTGGCGCTGGATCATCGTGCCCATGCCGCCGTCGAGGATGAGGATGCGCTCTTTCGCGGCGGCTTCGAGGGCGGCGATGCGGTCGGTGCGAGTCATGGACGGGGCCTTATGCGTTGGCGGCGGAAGCTGGAACGTGCGGCTTGATGCCGAGCGTATGGCAGATCGCATTGACGAGCGGCGCGCGGTTCAGCGTGTAGAAGTGGAACTCCGTCACGCCGCCTTTCACGAGATCCTGCACCTGCTCGGCCGCGACAGCCGCCGCGACAAGCTGCGTCGTTTCCGGATCGTCCGCAAGCCCCTCGAAACGGGCGGCGACGGAAGGGGGCATGCTCGCGCCGCATCGCGCCGCAAAGCCCGCGATCTGCTTGAAATTGTGGATCGGGATCTGCCCCGGCACGATGGGAATGTTGATGCCGCGCGCGCGGACGCGGTCGAGATAGCGCCAATAATGGTCGTTATCGAAGAAGAACTGCGTGATGGCGCGCGTGGCGCCCGCGTCCACCTTCGCCTGAAGCACATCGAGATCGACATCGAACGATGCCGATTCCGGGTGCTTCTCGGGATAGGCCGACACCGACACCTCGAAATCGCCGATGCCCTTCAGCCCAGCGACGAGGTCGGCGCTCGACTGGTAGCCGCCCGGATGCGCCGCATAGGCCGCGCCGGCGCCCGCCGGGGGATCGCCGCGCAACGCCACGATGTGACGCACGCCCGCGTCCCAATAGTCGCGCACGACGGCATCGACTTCGTCCTTTGTGGCGGCGACGCAGGTGAGATGTGCGGCGGGCTTCAGCGACGTCTCGGCGAGGATGCGCGACACGGTCGAATGCGTGCGCTCGCGCGTCGAGCCGCCCGCGCCGTAGGTCACGGAAACGAATTCCGGCGCGAGCGGTTCCAGCTTGCGGATCGCCTGCCAGAGAGACGCCTCCATCGCGTCGGTCTTCGGCGGAAAAAACTCGAAGCTCACCGAAATCGGCGCGTGCGCCCGTCTTTGCGTTCCTGCTTCCGTCACGAAGCCGCCCTCCACTTTTGCGCTGCCGCGCCTTTCTTTTTGCCGGACCAGATTGCCACCGTCAGCGCTTTCTCTCTGGCATGGCTGGCCTTGAGTTCGCGATAGGCGGTTTCGCCGAGCCCGCATTCCGCGAGCCAGCCCCTGATTTCATCCGCGCCGAAGCCGAGCCGCACATGGGCGTGCTCTTCGCGCAGAAATTCGAGATTATGCGGCGCGAAGTCCACCACGACGAGACGGCCATCCGGCTCCAGCACCCGCACGGCTTCGGCGAGCGCCGCCTTCGGGTAGGCGAGGAAGTGCAGCACCTGATGGACCACGACCGCGCCAGCGCTTCCTTCCGCGAACGGCAGATTATAGATGTCGCCTTGCCGCACGCTGCATTTCGTAGCGCCCGCGCTTTCGAGGCGAACGCGCGCGCATTTCAGCATTTCGCGGTTGGTGTCGATGCCGACGAGACGGTCGGCGCGATCCGCAGCGAGTTCGAGAATGCGGCCCGTGCCGGTGCCGAGATCGAGCAGCAGATCGTAGGGGCCGGGCCCCAGCGCGTCGAGGATCGCGGCTTCGACTTCGGGCTCCGGCACATGCAGCGAGCGGATGCGATCCCACTGGACGGCGTTCGCATCGAAATAGCCTTGCGCGAGTTCGGCGCGGCGCGCCCGGATCTGGTCGGCGCGTTCCGCATCGAGGGCGAATTGCGGATCGTCCGGCGCCACCATCGACAGAACCGACGCAAGAAACCCTTGCACCTGCGCATCGCCGCTTGCGCGCACGAATACGAAGCTGCCTTCCTGATAGCGCTCGATCAGCGCGGCGTCGGCGAGGAGCTTGATGTGGCGGCTCACGCGAGGCTGGCTTTGGCCGAGAAGCTGCGTCAGGTCGGTGACGTTGAACTCGCCGTGCTGGAGCAGCCGCAGGATGCGCAGCCGCGTCGGCTCGCCCGCCGCGCGCAGTAATCCCACGATGTCGTCGAAACTGCCCATATCCCGGTTGCCGCCGCAGGTTCCTTGTGCACGTCGCTCGCTTATAAAGATATGTTTATATGTTTTCAAGGCGCATCGAGGTCAAGCCCCGACAAAATATCCGGGGTCACGAGGGGCGCCGCGCGGAAACGGGAGAGCTGGTTACGCCGAAGCAAAGGCGGCAAGAGCTGCCTGAAGGCGCGCGAGGTCAATATCATCCCTGGGAAGGGAGAAGCGGAGCGCGTCCAGCTTCGGGAACGGGCGCGTCAGAATGCCCGCACGCGCGAGCCTGTCGAACAGCGAATGAGGCATGTCGGTCCCCGCAAGGCGAAACAGCAGGGTGCCGCCTGCGATGCGCAGACCCGCGTGCGTGAGCGCAACTTCGAGCTTCCCGCCCATCTCCGCGAGCCGCGCGCGATGCTCCGCAGCGAAATCCGTATCCGCAAGCGCGGCCCTGCCGAACGCAACGGCCTCAGCCGACACCGCATCCGGTCCGAGTGCGGCGCGAAACCGCTCCGCGATGGGATGCGATGTGATCGCGAAGCCGAGCGGAAGGCCACCTGCGCCATGGAACGCATTCGCCGACCGCAGCACGACCGTCGAATCGAGCCGCGCGACGGATGGCAGGATCGAAGCGCGGTCGTCCGTATCGGCAAGCGTTTCATCGATGACGAGCAAGCCGTCGCGGCGCTTGAGCGCGGGCAGCGCGGCGGCGAGTTCAGCATGCGCCGCGATGCGGCCATCTGCGTGGCCGGGATTGTCCACGACGAGAATGTCCGCCTTGCCGACAGCTGCGATCGAGGCGATTTTCGCCGTCGAGTGCCCGGCGGCCTCCCACGCCGCCCGCAGCCCGGCATTGGCGGGCGCCAGAAAAGCCACGCGCTTGGGCGAGCGGTAGAGCCACGGCAGCAGGCGCAAGCCCGCATCGGCGCCGGGCAGAGGCACCACCTCCACCGAAGGCGGGGCCCGGTAAGTTTTCGCGGCGAGAACGGCAAGCGCCGCGATGGCGTCCGCGTCCATGCCGCGCGCAAACTCGTCGCCGAGCCTGGGCGCCGGAAAAGACCATGGCGCAGCCGCGCGCGACAGATCGAGCCAAGGCGCCTCAGCATCCGGATAGAGCGAGCGGGCAAGGTCGAGGCGTCCCGCTGCTTCGACGAAACGGGGATCGATCTTTTCGGCGGGACGGAAAAGGAAAGCCATGCTGCGCACTCGGTTCACCGCTGCGCCGATCCGGGCGCCTTCGTGCCTTATAAAGTCCGCGCGTGCGAAAAAGGCAATGACAGGAAACCGCCGAAAACCCGGCGACACCGGCAACTGACGCAATCCAAGGGGCTGGCGCGGCCCGTCACCCGGCATTGGCAAACGCGGCTCATTGTGCACCGCACAATCATCAAACTATACTTATTGCAGCGCAGCATAGATTGCGTTAATGTCACGGACAAGATATATTTGACGCAAAGGGCGACAGCCATGTTTCCATTTCTTGCATTCGCGTCGGCGGCGCAGTCTCAGTCTGCCTCGCCGTCGTCCCGCGCGTCGGTCAATTATTTCGCAGCACCTTGGGCCTCCGCCCCGCTGCCGAAACCCGAACCTGTTCGCCCTCGCGATTTCGGCGATGTGTTCGTAGACTTTCTGCGTGAGGCGATTGCGTTCTGGGCCAGACATTACGAGGCATTGGGCAACCGGGCCAATCTACTGTTCACGCAGATTGCCGCCGCGCTGGCCTTCGAACGCGCGGCGCGCGAAACCTCCGCCGCCGTTACGCAGGCTTATGCTGCGTTCGGGCTCAAGCCGCCGGCGTCCGCCATCCCGCAATGGTCGCAACCGCAATTGCTGGCGCCGCTGACAAGCTTTGAGCCGGGCAGCCTCGCGGCTCAGTGGGCCTCGCTCAATCCATGGTTCAATCCGGCTGCGACGAAAGCCGCTTTCGACACCTGGGGTGCCGTCGCCGAGAGCTTCAACGTGTGGACGAAAATCTGGCAGCCCGCCGCTCCGCAGCAGACGCCCGCGCCGCAGAAAAGCACGGCGCTCGTGCCCGCGAAGCCGTTCACCGCGACCGTGACCGCGCCCGGCGGCTTCAACTGGGCGTTCTCCTTCGGCGGATAAGGTATGGCCCGAGCGGGGGCGCTGCGTAGCGCCTCGCTGCCGGTTCCGCGATCAAGCCGTCAGAAGGCACGCGTCGCGGATCGCGGCGATGTTCTTCGCGTATTCGCCGCCCTTGAACACAGCCGAGCCCGCCACGAGCGCGGTCGCGCCCGCCTGAACCAGTTGTGGCGCGGTTTCCGGCGTGACGCCGCCGTCTACCTCAAGCGCAATCGGGCGGCCCTGAATCATCGCCGCGATGCGCCGCACCTTCTCCACCTGCGACGGCAGGAACGCCTGCCCCCCGAAACCGGGGTTGACGCTCATCACCAGCACGAGATCGATCTTGTCGAGCACATATTCGATGACGCTCTCGGGCGTCGACGGGTTGAGCGAGACGCCCGCCTTCTTGCCGAGCCCCCGGATCACCTGAAGCGAGCGGTCGAGATGCGGCCCGGCTTCCGCATGCACGGTGATGATGTCGGAACCGGCCTTCGCGAACGCTTCGAGATAGGGGTCGGCGGGCGCAATCATCAGATGCACGTCGAGCGGCTTTTTCGTCCACGGCCGGATGCATTCCACAAGGCGCGGGCCGAACGTGATGTTCGGCACGAAATGGCCATCCATCACATCGACATGCACCCAGTCGGCGCCCGCTTCGTCGATGGCGCGCACTTCCTCGCCGAAGCGGGCGAAGTCTGCGGAGAGGATGGACGGCGCGATGAGCGGGAGCGAGGACATGGGCGTATCCTGTTGTTTCGTTATTGGTTCTGGCTTTCGGCGGCGACCTTGAAGACGCGGCTCGCAAGAATGTCTTCCGCCGTTATTTCCGAAAGCTGGTTGGCGGTCAACGCCCCGCCCGTGTGCGCGAACAGCCGGTTCGCCTGACGAAGCCGCGCGCGGTCGAGCGCATTGCGGATGGACCGCGCGTTGGAGAAATGCGGCTGCTGGCGGCGCTTCTCGATATAGTCGGCAAGCGCAACCTTCGCATCCGGCGACAGGTGATAATTCTGATGCTCCAGCATCTTGTCCGCGATCTGGAGCAACTCGTCGTCGGCGTAGTCCGGAAAGTCGATGTGATGGGCGATGCGGCTGCGGAAACCTGGGTTTGCGGTGAAGAACTTGTCCATGCGGTCCGCATAGCCCGCGAGGATCACGACGAGGTCTTCGCGCTGGTTCTCCATCACCTGGAGCAGGATCTCGATGGATTCCTGTCCGTAGTCCCGTTCGTTCTCCGGGCGATAGAGGTAATACGCCTCGTCGATGAACAGCACGCCGCCCATCGCTTTCTTGAGAACTTCCTTCGTCTTCGGCGCGGTATGGCCGATATACTGGCCGACAAGGTCGTCGCGCGTCACGGAGACGAGCTGGCCGCGTCGCACATAGCCGAGGCGGTGCAGGATGTTAGCCATGCGCATGGCGACGGTCGTCTTGCCGGTGCCGGGATTGCCGGTGAAGCTCATATGCAGGGTCGGGGCTTCGTTGACGAGCCCGAGCCGCTTTCGCGCCCGCTCCACAAGCAGCAGCGCCGCGATCTCGCGCAGGCGCGTCTTGACCGGCTTCAGCCCGATCAGTTCGCGGTCGAGTTGGTCGAGCACCTCGCCAACGCCCGATTCCTCATAGTCGCGGCGCAGATCGATCGTCTCGTTCGCCGCCGTCTTTTCGTTCTGTTCCGCCGTCACGCTCACGTCTTCCTCCATGGGCCGACACGCCCGCACAAGCGAATGATCCGCCCTTCGCAGAAGATCGATAAGGAAAGGCGGCGCCGTGTTCTGCAATGAAAGAGGGCATGGCGTTGGCGGCCATGCCCTCTGCTGCCTTTAATAACGCTGACCCGCAGGCTTCGTCGTGGCGTAAGGCCGCGTCGTGTAGCGGATGTTGCGTCCGTCGACTTCCTGCCGTTGAAGATCGAAGCCGGGCTCTTCCGCCGGGCGGTCGACGATGAACGACATCCGAAGCGACTCCCAGCCATGGCTCGCGTCGAAGGCCGAGATGCGGATGTAGTAACGGCCGCCATAGACCTTGCGGACCGCCTGAAGCTCGGTCAGCACCGCCGCCGCGTCCTTGATGTCGAACATCGGCAGGCCCCACATTTCCCAATAGGTGTTGCGGGGATGCGGGTCGTCGGTGAACTCGATGTTGACGGCCCAGCCCTTTTCGATGGCGTACTGAACCTGCTTCGCGATCTGCTCGTCCGTCAGATCCGGCAGGAAAGAAAATTGTCCCTGAGTAAGACGCATTGGGGTTCCTCGTAGGTGCTCTCCGCGTGCGGAGGCTTGAGTGAATTTCGAAAAAAGAGCCGGGCGCGCCCGCCCGACCGTGCGCTGCTTACGAAGCGGTCGGCGTCGGCACGAAGTCCGGCGTGTCGGTCGAGGTGTAGTCGAACGTCACCTCGCCCCACGTGTCGAGCGCCTGCCTGAGCGGCGTGCAGGTCTTCGCGGCGTCCTTCAGGATTTCCGGGCCTTCCGCGAGATAGTCGCGGCCTTCGTTGCGCGCGAAAATCATCGCTTCGAGCGCCACGCGGTTCGCGGTCGCGCCAGCCTGGATGCCGTAGGGGTGACCGATGGTGCCGCCGCCGAACTGAAGCACCACGTCTTCGCCCAGATAGTGGATAAGCTGATGCATCTGGCCCGCGTGGATGCCGCCCGAAGCCACCGGCATCACCTTCGCCATCGAGGCCCAGTTCTGGTCGAAGAACACGCCATGTTCGAGGTTTTGCGGAACGAAGTCTTCGCGCAGGATGTCGTAGTAACCGGCGGTCGTCAGCGGATCGCCTTCGAGCTTGCCGACGACGGTGCCCGCATGGATGTGGTCGACGCCCGCGAGACGCATCCACTTCGAGATGACGCGGAAGGATACGCCGTGGCTCTTCTGGCGCGTATAGGTGGAGTGGCCCGCGCGGTGCAGGTGGAGCAGCATGTTGTTGTCGCGCGCCCATTTCGAGATCGACTGGATCGCGGTGTAGCCGATCACGAGGTCGATCATGACGACGACGGAGCCGAGTTCCTTCGCGTATTCGGCGCGCTTGTACATCTCCTCCATGGTGCCGGCGGTGATGTTGAGATACGTGCCTTTCACTTCGCCCGTCTCGGCCTGCGCCTTGTTGACGGCTTCCATGCAGTACAGGAAGCGTTCGCGCCAGTGCATGAAGGGCTGCGAGTTGATGTTTTCGTCGTCCTTCGTGAAGTCGAGACCGCCCTTCAGTGCTTCATAGACCACGCGGCCGTAGTTACGGCCCGAAAGACCGAGCTTCGGTTTCACGGTCGCGCCAAGCAGCGGACGGCCGAACTTGTCGAGACGCTCGCGCTCCACAACGATGCCAGCCGGAGGACCGTCGAAGGTCTTCACGTAAGCGACGGGGAGGCGCATGTCTTCGAGGCGAAGGGCCTTCAGCGGCTTGAAGCCGAAGACGTTGCCGATGATCGATGCCGTAAGGTTGGCGATGGAGCCGCCCTCGAAGAGATCGAGGTCATAGGCGATGTAGGCGAAGTATTGGCCAGGGGCGTTCGGCACCGGATCGACGCGGTAGCACTTGCCGCGATACTTCTCGGAAGCGGTGAGACGGTCGGTCCACACCACGGTCCACGTGGCGGTGGAGCTTTCACCCGCCACAGCGGCGGACGCTTCGATGGGGTCGACGCCATCTTGCGGCGTCACTCGAAAGAGCGCGATGATATCAGTCTCTTTCGGCTGATAGTCAGGCTCCCAGTACCCCATCTTCTTGTAGGACATTACGCCCGCTTTGTAGCGGTCCTTACCCTTAACCGTTTCAGATTTGTCAGTCATGGGGTCACCTTCCTTATATTTGAACTTTGTTTAGTGGCGGCCGGGGATTCCCCGGCCACGCCTCAAGCGACGAGCTTCTTTGCGGCGGCGATGACGGCTTCCACCGTGATGCCGAATTCCTTGTAGACCTGGGGAGCCGGACCGGACGCGCCGAAGCCGCTCATGCCGATGAAGGCGCCCTTGTCGCCGATCCAGCGATCCCAGCCGAAGCGGCCCGCTGCCTCGATGCCGACACGCGGCGCTGTGCCGAGCACCTCAGCGCGGTAGGCATCCGGCTGCGCCTCGAACAGCTCGAAGCAGGGCGCCGACACGACGACGGCCTTTACGCCCTCGGCGGCAAGCTGCTCGGCTGCGGAAACCGCGAGTTCGATTTCCGATCCCGTCGCGATGAGCGTCACGTCGCGCGGCGCCCTGGCGTCGCCGCGAAGCACGTAGGCGCCCTTAGCGGTGAGGTTTTCGCTCGAAGCTTCCGTGCGAACGGTAGGCAGGTTCTGACGCGACAGCGCCAGCACTGACGGCGTGTGCTTCGAGGCGAGCGCAATCTCGTAGGCTTCCGCCGTCTCGACGACGTCCGCCGGGCGGAACACGTTGACGTTCGGCAGCGCCCGGAGACCCGCGAGATGTTCGATCGGCTGATGCGTCGGGCCGTCCTCGCCGACGCCGATGGAGTCGTGCGTCAGCACATAGAGGACGCGAAGGCCCATCAGCGCCGAAAGCCGGATCGAGCCGCGCAGATAGTCGGAGAATACGAGGAAGGTGCCGCCATAAGGCACGAAACCGCCATGCAGAGCGATGCCGTTCATGGCCGCGCCCATCACGTGCTCGCGGATGCCGTAGTGGATGTAGCGGCCCGTGAAGTCGTCGGGCGTGACAGACTTCATGCCCTTGGTGATGGTGTAGTTCGAGTGCGTGAGGTCGGCCGAGCCGCCGATGGTGATGTCGGTGGTGTCGTTGATGACCTGAAGCACGTTCTCGGACGATTTGCGCGTCGCGAGCTTCGGCTTCTCCGCCACATTCTTCGCGATGAAAGCGTCGAGCGCTTCCTTCACGCTCGCCGGAACCTCGCCTGCAAGCAACTGCTCGAAATGCGCGCGCTCGCCCTCGGGGAGCTGGGAAAGCCGCTCATGCCACGCCGCGTGCTCGGCCTTGCCACGGCTGCCTGCCGCGCGCCACGTCGACAGGATCGGTTCCGGCACCTCGAACGGCGGATAGGGCCAGCCGAGGAATTCACGCGCGGCGGCGATTTCGTCCTTGCCGAGCGGCGCGCCGTGCGTCTTCTCGGACCCCTGCTTGTTCGGAGCGCCGAAGCCGATGATAGTCTTGCACGCGATAAGCGTCGGCTTGTCGCTCGTCTTCGCCCTGGCGATGGCGGCTTCGACTTCCTCGGCATTGTGGCCATCGACGCGCACAGCGTTCCAGCCCGCCGCCTCGAAGCGCTTCACCTGGTCGGTGGAGGTGGAAAGGCTCGTCGAGCCGTCGATGGAAATCGAGTTGTCGTCCCACAGAACGATCAGCTTGTTGAGCTTCAGATGGCCCGCGAGGTCGATGGCCTCATGGCTGATGCCTTCCATGAGACAGCCGTCGCCCGCGATGACATAGGTATGATGATCCACCACCTTGTCGCCGAAGCGCGCCGCGAGCAGCCGCTCCGCGATGGCCATGCCGACGGCCGTGCTGATGCCCTGGCCGAGCGGCCCGGTCGTCGTCTCGACGCCCTGAGTGTGGCCGTATTCCGGATGTCCCGGCGTCTTCGAATGGAGCTGGCGGAACTTCTTCACTTCCTCGATGGTCACGTCGGGCGAGCCGGTGAGATAGAGGAGCGAGTAGAGCAGCATGGAGCCGTGACCGGCGGAGAGCACGAAGCGGTCGCGGTCGGGCCATTTTGGCGCGCTCGCATCGAATTTGAGAAACTTCGTGAACAGCACTGCGGCGACGTCCGCCATGCCCATCGGCATGCCCGGATGGCCCGAATTGGCTGCCTCGACCGCGTCCATGGACAGCGCGCGGATGGCGTTTGCGAGGTCGCGTTGCGACGGAGTGGAAACGGAAGTTGTCATTTTGGTCTTTCTTCTGTTCGCGGCGTTCGGAGCGCTCAGGACGAGCGCCGCTTGAGATCGACGAGCCGATGGATCATCGGCGTAAGGATAAGCTGCATGGCGAGATCGAGCTTGCCACCCGGAATGACGATGGAATTGGCCCGGCTCATGAAACTGTCCTGGATCATGGTCTTGAGATAGGCGAAGTCAATCCCGCGCGGATCCTTGAAGCGGATCACGACCAGGGACTCGTCCGGCGTCGGGATCCAGCGGGCTGTGAACGGGTTCGATGTGTCTACCGTCGGCACGCGCTGGAAATTGATGTCGGTTTCCGAGAATTGCGGTGTGATGTAGTGCACATAGTCGGGCATGCGGCGGAGGATCGTCTTCATGACGTCTTCCTTCGAATAGCCGCGCACCTTGTTGTCGCGATGCATCTTCTGGATCCACTCCAGATTGATGACCGGAACGACGCCGATCTTCAAATCGGCGTGCTTCGCGATGTTGATGCCCTGATCCTTGAGGATCACCGCGCCGTGCAGCCCTTCGTAGAAAAGAATATCCGCGCCCTCAGGCAGATTTTCCCATTCGGTGAAGGTGCCCGCCGGCGAGCCGTACTTCTGCGCCTCGGCCTCGTCGTGCACATAATGCCGCGTCTTGCCGGTGCCCGTCTCGCCGTAGGAGCGGAACGTCTCCTCAAGCTCTTTCAGCAGGTTCGCGTCGGGTCCGAAATGGGAGAGGTGGAAGTTGCCGCGCGCCTCCTCCTCCGCAACGGCCTTCTTCATGGAAGCGCGGTCGTAGAGGTGGAACGCGTCGCCCTCGATGAAGGCCGCCTTGATGCTCTCGCGGCGGAAAATCTGTTCAAAGGTGTGCTTGACCGTCGACGTGCCCGCGCCAGACGACCCTGTAACCGAGATGATGGGAAATTTCGCTGACATGATCGTGACCTAACGAGGGGTGCGGAAAAGACCGCGCTTTGAAAACAGGGGGGAGTGTTCGCCCGTCGCCGGGGGCTGGCTGTAGTAATAGGCGACTTCCTCGACCTCTTTTTTGGAGCCGAAGACCAGCGGCACGTGCTGGTGCAGCGAGATCGGCTCAAGGTCGAGCATGCGGGTCTTGCCCTGGGTGCAGGCACCGCCTGCCTGTTCGATGAGCATGCCGATGGGATTCGCTTCGTAGAGGAGGCGCAGGCGGCCGTTGGTGTAGCCCTTGCGGATGTCGGCCGGGTAGAGGTAGATGCCGCCGCGCGTCAGAATGCGGAAACAGTCCGCCACGAGCGAGCCGAGCCAGCGCATGTTGAAGTCTTTCTGGCGCGGGCCGTCCTTGCCGAGCTTGCAGTCGACGATGTAGGACTTCATCTTGTCGTCCCAATGCCGAAAATTGGACGAGTTGATCGCATATTCCTTCGTGTCGACGGGGATCTGGACATTCGCCTTGCCGAGAACGAATTCGCCGGTACGCGGGTCGAGCCAGAAAATGTGCGTTCCCTGCCCCACCGTCAGCACGATGGCCGTCTGCGGACCGTAGACGATGTAGCCCGCGCAAAGCTGATTGCGACCGGGCTGAAGCAGCGCTGCCTGCTCCTTGTTGGGCAGGATCGAGAAAATCGTGCCGATCGACATGTTGGTGTCGATGTTGGACGACCCGTCCAGCGGATCGGTGTTGACCGCGAGCGGCGCGCCCGCGTTGAGCGCGACCGGCTTCTCGTCTTCTTCCGAGCCGAGCCACGCGACCGGCGACGCCTTCAGCGCGTCCGTGACAACCTTGTTGGCGAGGAAGTCGAGTTCCTTCTGCGTATCGCCGCCGCCGCCTTCGCCGCGCGCGCTGGCCATGTCGCCCGCCAACGGCCCGAGCGCGATGATCTTCGCAATCTCGATTCCGGCTTTCGCAAGATTTTCGACCGTTTCGGCTACGGCGCGTTTCTGCGCGTCCTCTCCCGCCCACTCGGCCAAATGCTCACGCAGACTTGCATGAACGCCCATCCGCACTTCCTCCCTGTCGGTCATTGACACGCCATTATTCTTATCTCATCACTGGGATGTGACCGACTGTTTTTTGAGCATGTTTTTTGCGACTATGGGCGGGACACCACAGAAAGTAAATTTTAATTTATTTTCCCTTTGATTAAGTTTTTCTAACGGTCTATCTTGTTCGGGTGAAAAACGTAACGCTCAAGCATTTCCGGGTTTTGTCTGCCGTCACGAAAATGGGATCGATGGCCGGCGCCGCGCGGACCCTCCACGTCACCCCCCCTGCGATCACGGTCCAGATCCAGCAGCTGGAGCAGGCGGTCGGATTGCCGCTTCTCGAACGCATCGGCGACAAGACCACCGCGACGAGCGCGGGGCAGATCATGCTGAAAACCGCACAGCGGATCGAACTTCTTCTCGCCGAGTGCCGTCAGGAAGTGGAACAGTTGAAGGGCGCGGCGGGCGGTCACGTCTCGGCGGGCGTGGTCAGCACGGCGAAATATTTCGCCCCGAAGGCCCTTGCGGCGTTCCGTCAGCGTCATCCGGGCGTCGAAGTGCGGCTTGCCGTCGGCAACCGACAGGAAACGATCCGGGCGCTTCGCGATCTCGAACTCGACCTCGCCGTCATGGGGCGCCCGCCGGAGAATCTCGCTCTCGAAAGCGCCACCCTCGGCGCGCATCCCCATATCATCGTCGCGGTCGCCAACCACCCGCTGGCGGGGAAGAAAATCTCCATTACCGACCTCACGAACGAGACCTTCTTCATCCGCGAGCCCGGCTCCGGCACGCGCATCCTGATGGAGCGCCTGTTCGAGGAGGCGCGTTTCGACCCCATCGTGGGCATGGAAATCGGGTCCAACGAGACGATCAAGCAAGCTGTGATCGCGGGGCTCGGCATCGCGTTCATCTCGGCTCACACGGTCGCGGTCGAAATCGCCGACGGGCGGCTCGTGATGCTCGATGTCGCCGGGCTGCCCATGATGCGGCAATGGTACGTGGTGCGGCTGAAGGAAAAGGCGGTCATGCCGGCCGCGCAGGTGATGTGGACGTTTCTCGCCTCCGAGGGGCACAGATTCCTGCCGCAACCGATCGCGGACTGGAAATCGCCGCTCAAAAGCGACGGACTTTAGATGCGACAATCGGCAACGCATTCGCCATAAAGGCGCTTCCGATTTCAAATCGCCGCTCTGAAAGCAACCGCCGGGATGCAAATGCGCCCGCGACGAGGCATCCTCCAGAACAACCTTCGGAGACGCCATCATGACGCCAGCAGCTCTGTCCGCACCCGAGCGCGAACCATCGAAACGCGAGCTGTGGGAGCGCGACTGCTGGGCGATGATCGAGCGCCGCCAGAGTGACGCCGATTGCGCGTTCGTCTATGGCGTCGTCTCTACCGGCGTCTATTGCCGCCCCGGTTGTCCATCGCGTGTGCCGCGTCGGGAGAATGTGCGCCTTTTCGCCGATAGGTCCGAAGCGCGTCGCGCCGGGTTCCGCCCCTGCCTACGCTGCGATCCAGACGGCGCCTCGCAGGCGGAACGGAAGGCGGCCCTAGCAGCGAAGGCGTGCGCCCTGATCGAGAAGACCGAAGGCAGGCCGGACTTCGATGCCATCGCGCGCAGCTGCGGCATGAGCCGCCACCATTTCCACCGCATGTTCAAGGCTGTCACGGGGATCACGCCGGGCGGCTATCTCGCCGCCCTGAAGAAGCGACGCGCCATCGGTTCGCTCGGGCAAGGGGAAAGCGTGACGTCCGCCATCGCGGGCGCGGGATATGGCTCGGCGAGCCGATTTTACGAAAGCGTTGCCCCGGCCCTCGGCGCGCGGCCGCGCGCCCTGTCGAAAGGCGGCGCTGGCGAACAGATCCGCTTCGCGGTCGCACCCTGCGATCTCGGCTTCGTTCTCGTCGCAATGACCAAGCAAGGCATCTGTGCCATCGAACTGGGCGGCGACGCCGAGGCGCTGGCGGATGACTTTCGGCGACGTTTCGCAAGGGCATGCCTTGCCGAGGACGCAGCATTCTCACAGGCGGTGGCGAACGTCGTTACGCTTGTCGAAGAGCCCTGGCGCGACATCGCGCTACCACTCGACGTGCGCGGTACGGTTTTTCAGGAAAAGATCTGGCGTCTGTTGCGGGAGATACCCGCGGGCGAAACCATGACCTACGGCGAACTCGCGGCACGGGCGGGGTGCCCGACCGCCGTTCGCGCGGTCGCGCGGGCCTGCGCCTCCAACGCCATCGCCGTTGCAATCCCCTGTCATCGCGTGCTGGGCAAGGGAAGCGCGCTGACCGGCTACCGCTGGGGCGTAGAGCGGAAAGACGCACTCCTGAAGCGCGAGCGCAACCGTCCCGCTCTGGCCGAGGCGACCGATTTGCGTGACAACAACGCGCTGGAAGAAGAAGCCGGGTCTTCTCAAGCGCAAGGCAACGCGGAAAATCTCCGACTTCCTTGATGCTGCAGCGTCATGCCCGTCAATCGACGCGGCGCGACGCTGCAAATTCGTTTATCGATCGGCTTGGCCACGCCGATCGATGCCGATTACCTGAGACCGATCTAGCGCCCGCCCGCCTCAGCGAACGGAATGACGTTGTGCAGCGTCTGCTCGCCGGATGACAGGAACTTCTTGACCGCCCGCGCAGCCTGACGAATGCGGTGCTCGTTCTCGACAAGCGCGATGCGGACGAAGCCTTCGCCATATTCACCGAAGCCGAGGCCGGGCGAGACAGCAACGCCCGCCTTTTCAAGGAGCAGCTTCGAGAATTCGAGCGAGCCGACCTTCTCCCAGCCGGGAGGAAGCGGCGCCCACGCGAACATCGTGCCGCCCGGAGCCGGGATAGGCCAGCCCGCGCGCTCGAATGTTTCCACGAGGCAGTCGCGGCGGCGCTTGTAGATCTGGCGCATCTCCTCGACGCACTCCTGCGGCCCATTCAGCGCGGCCGTCGCGGCGACCTGAATCGGCGTGAAGGCGCCGTAGTCGAGATACGACTTCACGCGCGCCAGCGCCGCGCAAAGCCGCTCGTTGCCGACACAGAATCCCATGCGCCAGCCGGGCATGGAATATGTCTTCGACAGCGAGGTGAACTCAACCGCCACATCGAACGCGCCCGGCACCTGCAGGATGGACGGCGGCGGGTTGTCGTCGAAATAGATCTCGGCATAGGCGACGTCGGACAGCACGATGAGATCGTGCTTCCGCGCATAGTCGATGACTTCCTTGTAGAAATCGAGGCTTGCCATCAAAGCCGTCGGGTTGGACGGATAGGATATGATGAGCGCGAGCGGTTTCGGGACGCTGTGCTTCACGGCCTTGTCGACCGCGCGCAGGAACGTGTCGTCCACGCTCGCCGGCACGTGGCGGATGGTGCCGCCCGAAATGATGAAGCCGAATTCGTGGATCGGATAGGTCGGGCTCGGCACCAGAACAAGATCGCCCGGCGCGGTGATCGCCTGTGCCATGTTGGCGAAGCCTTCCTTCGAGCCGAGCGTGGCCACGACCTGCGTGTCGGGGTTCAGCTTGACGCCGAAGCGACGGTCGTAATAGGCGGCCTGCGCGCGGCGCAGCCCCGGGATGCCGCGCGACGCCGAATAGCGGTTCGTACGTGGCTTGCCGACCGTCTCGACCAGCTTTTCGGTGATGTGATCGGGCGTCGGAAGGTCTGGATTACCCATCCCAAGATCGATGATGTCTTCCCCACGCGCTCGTGCTGCTGCCTTGAGCTTGTTCACTTGCTCGAAGACATAAGGCGGCAGTCGTTTGATGCGGTGGAATTCTTCGGTCATGGTTGGATGTTCCTGAGTAGCAAAGCGCGGGGTGCGTGCCCGACGCCGGACCATCTATAAAGCCGGAGTCAGCCCCCTGTCCATGGAGCTTTGCGCCAATAAGGGTGGAGGGAGGGGATTGCAGGGCTTTGAGGCGAGCCCGGCGCAGAAGCAAGGGGCGTTCAAACGATGCTCGGCCGGGACGACGATCGCGAGGCACAAGCTAAGGAACGGGGAACGACTCGCATCCTTCCCCGTTCCTGTCCCCCATCAGGACATCTATGAAGTGCTTTCGATGCGGGTCGGAAGCGCTTCAAATCGAAAAGCCGAAGCTAATCGCTTTTTGCGACCGTGCCGGCGACCTCGGTACGCACGGAAGCCGCGTGGTTCTGCTGTCTTTGCAGTTCTTCGACCGTCTTCTGGCGCTCCTCTGGCGTAAGCACCCTGCCGACGTCCGAAATACCCGCAACGCTTGGATACGACAGATCCTCCGCGCATGCGGCGAGACTGAGACAGAAACCGACTACTAACAAACTTGCGCCCACCCTACCGGCGCGAACAGGACGATTACAATCCGACGCGGCACGCAACGCGAACTCTTGTTCGGTTCGATGCATGTCGACCCCCGTTTCGCGAAGCTGCGAATCTTGATGCCCACATCGAATCATATAGCGCGCACGCAGGTAACAATCTTCATCAAATTGTAACAAAAGTTGATCGGGGTCGCGACAAAAGCTGCCTCGCTCCAATCGTCGCGAACACAATCATAAAGCCTCTGCCTTTGCAAAGGATTAGCCGATGCGGGAGACTCGCGAGAAGAGCACTTTTCGACAGGTATTTTTCCATATTCGGAAGATCGGTTGCGAAGCCCGCAGGAAAATCAGTTGTCGACGGGGTCGTCGCCTTCAACGTCCGCGCGGAATCTTTCGCGCTTTCGCCGGGCGGGCGACCACGGACGCACCCCGCGCCCTTCCGATGCCGCCTCCACGACCATCAAGACGCCGTCGCCAAGCGAAATCGCGGCCGCGCCGCGCTCCCACAGCGCGGCGCGGTCGAGCACGAGCTTCGGTGCGGGACAGGGCCGCGCGAGGTCCATCGGCATGACGAGGATCGCGGCGCGGCGGCAGTCCTCCTCGATGGCGTCGGGGCGCGCGATCAGGCTCACGAGCCGCCCCTTCACCATAACGACGCAACTCGTGCGGTCGCACTGCCAGCCCGCGCCGGTTGCGGCTTCTTTCGGCTTCCGCGTATCGCCATCGGCCCTGAGCCATTGTTGGAGCGCGTAGGACGCGCGGCGCGTCTTCGGGGCTTGCAGGCGGCCGTCGCGGTCGCGCACGGCGACGAGTTTCGCATCCCGGTCCACGAGAATGTCGGGGCGGGCGTGAATGGATGTCATCGCCACACCGATCCCGATCGCGCCGAGGCCGAGCACCCGCCATGGCCGTCGCCAGATCACGAGCCAGAGACCGCCCGCCACGATCACGAGCAGCGCCGCGAAAGGGAACGCCGCCACGGGAACGGTCGAGCCGGGCAGTCCGCCCACCCGATGCGCGACCGCCATCATGGCATCGATGCCGACACCCATCGCGGCGAGCGGCGCTTCCTCCAGACCGAACGGCATGGCGACAAGAGCAACGATCATCGCGGGCATGGCGACGAAATCGACCGGCGGCCCGCCGACGAGATTGCCGAGCGCCGCATAGGTTGTCAGCGTGTGGAAATGATAGGCTGAGAACGGCTCGACCGCGAGCCCCGCCGTGGCCGTCGTCACAAGTACGCCGCCGATGAGATAAACCGGCTGCCACAAGAGCCGCTCGCGGATGTTGCGCGCGTCGAAATGCAGAAACCGCCCGAAACGCTCATAGCCCGCGACGAGTGCTGCGGTGGCAGCGAACGACATCTGAAAGCTGATGTCGATGAGGCTGTCAGGCAGCACGACGAGGATGGCAAGCCCGGCCAGCGCGACGTTTCGGAGCGAGAGAGCGGGGCGGTTCATCAGGATCGCGAGAAACACCACAGCGATCATGAGATAGGCGCGCACCGCGCCAATGGCCGCGCCCGACAGGGCCAGATAGCACGTCACGGCGACGAGCGCCGCGCCCGCCGCCAGCCCGCGCGTGGAATAGCGGAGCGCGACGGCCGGGACCAGTGCAAGCACCCAGCGCACGAACCAGAACACGCCGCCCGCGACAAGCGACATATGCAGCCCGGAAATCGAGATGATATGCGCGAGGCCCGATGCGCGAAGATCGTCCATCGATTGCTCGTCGAGGCCCGCGGTCTGACCGACCGTCAGCGCGGCGGCGATCTCACCCGTCTGGCCGGGCAGCGCGGCCTTGATGCGCTCGCCGATCCGCCCGCGCAGATCCGCGAGCCATGTCCGAGGCACCATGTCCCAAGGCAGCGCGCGGCCTTCGATCTTCTCCGGCTTCGTCAGCGAATAGCCCGAGCCGCCGACAGCCTGATAATAGCTCGCGCGCGCGAAATCGTAGCCGCCCGGCATTAC
Organism: Rhodomicrobium sp.; assembly: GCF_047605405.1. NCBI lineage: Bacteria > Pseudomonadati > Pseudomonadota > Alphaproteobacteria > Hyphomicrobiales > Hyphomicrobiaceae > Rhodomicrobium > Rhodomicrobium sp. Next base: position 85,865 of record NZ_JASGFR010000004.1, read on the forward strand.
CGGCTCGGGCGGCGGCCCGAGGATGGCGCGGAAGCGGACTGCATCGCCGGGCCGCAGGTCCACGTCTCCGCGAAGGCTCACGCGCACGCGGAAGGGCCGCGCCCTCATCTCGGCGTCTTCGTATTTGAGGCTCGACAGGCGGACGATCGCGCGGGCGCGCTTCTCTGTCTGCCGGTCGAATTGCTCGACGAAGCCTTCCATGCTGTAGGCGCCGTGGCGTTCGAGCGTGGGAGCAGCAACCACCGCCGTTCGCACCTTCGCCGCGAAGAAGCCCGCGCTCGCGCAAAGAATTATGGTCGTCAGCAAGAACCCGAAAAGCTGCGCCCGCGCCAGAACGCGAAGGCTCAGCGCAAGGAGCAGCAGCCCGCCCGAAAGCGACAGATCCGGTTCGACGGGTAGCGCGAAATAAGCGCCGATGCCCGCGCCGAAGAACACGGGAACCCAGAGGAACCAGCGCCCCTGCTCGGCATCCAGTTCCGCCGCGAGCGCGCGTCCCGCCGAAGCAAGCACATGCGAAAGCCGCCCGCCGCGCGGCTCGCCCACTCCCGCAGGAACGACAATGCTCACGCCACCACCCATTTTCGCCGCTCCGGCACATCTTACAGCGCCAAGGGGCAAAAATGTCCACAGGAATGGTCGAGACGGGGGCGACGCACGCCATACTGCCATGTCCTGGCGGTCGCCCGCCCTACCAATCCGCGCGTCATCGTGCTACATCGCAGCCGAACGATCCCAATCCGCGAAATGGAAGGTTTCCCATGGCGTCCGCATCGGGCGTGGTGACACGCTTTGCCCCATCCCCCACCGGCTTCCTGCATATCGGCGGCGCGCGCACCGCGCTGTTCAACTGGCTTTATGCGAAGCACACGGGCGGGCGTTTTCTGCTGCGCATCGAGGATACGGACCGCGCGCGCTCGACGGATGCGGCCATAGCGGCGATTCTCGACGGCTTGCAGTGGCTCGGCCTCGACTGGGAGGGCGAGCCGGTTTTCCAGTTCGCCCGCGCCGAGCGGCACAAGGAAGTCGCCTATCAGCTTCTCGAAAGCGGCAACGCCTATCGCTGCTACACGACGCCCGCTGAGCTTGAAGCCTACCGCGCGGAGGTGGACGAGGCGCGCAAGGCTCTCGCCGATGCGAAGAAGGCCGGAGCACCTGCCGAAGAAATCGCGCGGCTCGAATCCGTGCTTGCGGCCAAGCCGCGTGTGTTCCAGTCGCCTTATCGCGATGGCGGCACGCCGCCGACCCCCGACGCTCCTTTCGTGATCCGGCTCAAGGCCCCGCGAGAAGGCGAAACCGTGGTCGAGGATCAGGTGCAGGGCCGCGTTCAATGGGCCAATAAAGATCTCGACGACATGGTGCTGCTGCGCTCGGACGGCACGCCGACCTACATGCTGGCCGTGGTTGTGGACGATCACGACATGGGCATCACCCACGTCATTCGCGGCGACGATCACCTCACCAACGCCGCGCGCCAGACGCAGATCTACACCGCCATGGGCTGGGACGTGCCGACCTTCGCGCATATCCCGCTGATCCACGGACCGGACGGCGCGAAGCTGTCGAAGCGTCACGGCGCGCTCGGCGTCGATGCGTACCGCGCGATGGGCTATCTGCCCGACGCGATGCGCAATTACCTCGCGCGGCTCGGCTGGGGACATGGCGACGACGAGATCTTCACCACCGCGCAGGCCGCCGAGTGGTTCGACCTCGACGCCATCGGCCGCTCGCCCTCGCGCTTCGACTTCGCCAAGCTCGAAAACCTGAACGGCGTTTACATCCGCAACACGTCGGACGCGGAGCTTGTGCGCCAGATCAAGGTGATCGCGCCGGAGGTAGAATCCGCGAAAGAGTTCGCCTCGCGGATCGACGAAGCGGGCTGGAAAAAGCTCGAACTGGCGATGCCGGGGCTGAAGGAACGCGCGAAGTCGCTCGTCGAACTGCTCGTTGCCGCGCGTTATCTGTTCGTGCCTCGCCCGCTCGATCTGGACGAAAAGGCCGCGAAGATTCTCTCGCCCGAGGCGCGCAAGCATCTCGCCGCGCTGAAGGACCGTTTCGCCGCGCTAGAAACATGGGACGCGCCTTCGATCGAAGCCGCTACGCGCGCCTACGCCGAGGAAACGGGCGCGAAGCTCGGCAATATCGCGCAGCCGCTCCGCGCCGCAGCGACAGGCCGCACGGTGTCACCGCCCGTCTTCGACGTGCTCGCCGTGCTCGGCCGCGACGAGGCGCTGGCCCGCATCGCCGATCAGGCCGCCTAGACCCGGATTCGATCGGGTTGATGCAACCTGATCGGTGAGTCCGCCCTTTTAACGTGCTTGAGCGAAAAGCCGAGGCTCGCCGCCGATGCATGGCATCAACGGATCGCCTCTGCTTTAGTGAATTGCATCCTTGGCATACAACATACCTTAATCGCGCAGGCTGGTGAGCCTGGAACGTGCGGCAAGCCTTTGCATTAATACCCGCACGAAACGGGATTGCGCTCGCGATAATGTGCGATTGCACGCAAAGTGTGCAGTGCAAAATGTGCTGGCAAATTAGGCGATGGCGTGTCACCCTCACGGCACCCTACGCGCCTCCCGCGCGCGGCATAACGTCACCAGGAGGCGAGCATGAGCTCGACCGATACCAACTCCGCACATCACAAGGGTGACGCCAAGCCCAACGGCTCGGCCACTCTCATCCTCCAGAACAAGCAAATCGAACTGCCGGTCTATTCCGGGTCCGTTGGCCCCGACGTGGTCGACATCTCCAAACTCTACGGGCAATCCGGCGCCTTCACCTACGACCCGGGCTTCACCTCGACCGCGTCGTGCAAATCCGACATCACCTTCATCGATGGCGACAAGGGCGTTCTTCTCTATCGCGGCTATCCGATCGATCAGCTCGCGGAGAACGGCAACTTCCTCGAAACCTGCCATCTTCTTCTGTACGGGGAACTGCCGAACAAGCAGGAATATCTGCAGTTCCGCAATCGTGTGACGTATCACACGATGATCCACGAGCAGATGAACAAGTTCTTCTCCGGCTTCCGCCGCGACGCGCATCCGATGGCCGTCATGGTGGGCACGGTCGGCGCGCTTGCCGCGTTCTATCACGACTCCATCGACATCAACGATCCGGTGCAGCGCGACCTCGCGGCCATCCGCATGATCGCGAAGATGCCGACCATCGCCGCGACGGCGTTCAAATACTCCATCGGCCAGCCGTTCATCTACCCGAACAACAATCTCGATTACGCGTCGAACTTCCTCTACATGATGTTCGCGGTGCCGTGCGAGGAGTACAAGGTCAATCCCGTGCTCAGCCGCGCGATGGACCGCATCTTCGTGCTTCACGCGGATCATGAGCAAAACGCGTCGACCTCCACGGTGCGGCTCGCGGGCTCATCCGGCGCAAACCCCTTCGCATGTATCGCCGCCGGCATCGCCTGCCTGTGGGGGCCGGCGCATGGCGGCGCAAACGAGGCAGCGCTGAAGATGCTGATGGAAATCGGCACGGTCGACCGCATCCCCGAGTTCATCAAGCGCGCGAAGGACAAAAACGACAACTTCCGCCTGTCGGGCTTCGGCCACCGCGTCTACAAGAACTACGACCCGCGCGCGCGCGTGATGCAGAAGACCTGCAAGGAAGTGCTCGACATCGTCGGGGTCAAGAACGACCCGCTTCTGCAGGTGGCGCTTGAGCTTGAACGCATCGCGCTCGAAGACGAATACTTCATCGAGAAGAAGCTTTATCCCAATATCGACTTCTACTCCGGCATCACGCTGAAGGCGCTCGGCTTCCCGACCTCGATGTTTACCGTGCTGTTCGCGGTTGCGCGCACGGTCGGCTGGATCGCCCAGTGGAAAGAAATGATCGCCGATCCGGAGCAGAAGATCGGCCGTCCGCGTCAGCTTTACATCGGCGAGCCTCAGCGCGATTACGTGCCTCTGGATCTGCGCGCGTAGAACTGAAAGGCGCGCGTCTCATTATGGGACGCGCCGTCTTTTCGGCGGTCGGGGCGCCGGGCATCGCTCCTTATCTCAGGCCACGGAGCGAACAAATAAGGCCGGAACCGCTTCTCGGTCCCGGCCTGATCTGATGACATAAGGCGGATCGCGCGGTCTCTGGAACGCGCTTCACTTGATGACGACTAGACGTCGAAGTGCAAAAGCGCCCAAAGGCCCAGAAGCAGGGCGCCTGCACCGCCGCCATAGGCGAGCGTCGTATTGAGTTGCTCAGGCGCGAGGTGAAGGTACTGGAACGCGCCGAAGCCAGCGCCCGCGCCAAGCAGTGCACCGACCAGCGTCAGCACCACGAACTTCACCCAGCCGCGGAAGAAGCCCTTCTTGACCGGCTCGCCCTCGGCCTTCTTGCGTCCCAAGGGAGGAAGCGCGCGGCGATTGGGATTGACGGCCTTCTTTGGCGCGGGGGCTTTCTCGACGGGTGCAACCGGGGCCTCAACCGCCGGAGCGACCTCGGGAGCCTCGGCAACCGTCTCGACGGACGGGGCGGGAGCAGCGGCCGGAGCTTCCTCCGCTGCGGGGGCGGCTTCCGCGTGCCAATGCGGCGGAAGCGGCGGCTTGCGGCCGGGCTCGAATGCCGGAGCCGCGGGTGCTTCCACCACTTGAACGGGTTCAGCCGATGCCTCGGCCGGTTTCGGCGCGGCCCCGCTTGCCACGCGTTGTGCTTCTTCCTGCTGACGCACGAGATCTGGATCCATAACGTATTCCCCCGGAAAAGACGTTAGCGTCGGCCCTCGGCCGTTACGCGCTCTAAATATGCGCTGACTGCTGCAATAGCATAGCACAGGCTCCAAAAGACAAGGGCCGCGAAAGCGTAGCCAGTCAATGTCGTCGTCGATGCAGACCATGCCGGATCAGTGGCAGCGAGTTGTATCATGCCGAGGAAGTCAAATAATCCAATGACTAGGACCAGGGTCGTGTCTTTCAAAAGGCCGATGAACGTCCCGGCAATACCCGGCAGGGCGCTACGAATTGCCTGTGGAAGAATAATGAGCGCGAGGATTTGTGAATAGCGCAGGCCCAGCGCTCGCCCCGCTGTAACCTGATTTTCGGGCACGCTCTGGAGGCCACCTCGAATCGTCTCCGCCATATAGGCGCTCGCGAACACCGCGATGGCGAAAAGAGCGCGCGCAAGCTTGTCGATGCTTGCCCCCTCCGGCAGGAAAAGCGGCAGCATCACAGCCGCCATGAACAGCACCGTCACGAGCGGCACCCCGCGCCAGAATTCGATGAAACAGATCGCAAGCCAGCGCGGCACAGGCCAGCTCGACCGCCGCATCAGCGCGAGCACGATGCCGAGCGGCAGAGAGGCCACGATCCCGGTGTAGGACACGAGAAGCGTCAAGGTGAGGCCGCCCCATACGTCCGTTGGAACGGGCGCGAGAAGGACGCCGTCGCCGGCAACCAGAAGGAACGCGAGCGGCAGTCCGAGCGCCACGGCTGCGGCGTAGCCAGCCAACCCGACGCGACGGCGCGCGAGGAACGCCGCCACCAGGAGCGCGGGCGGAAGCAGCATCGCCGTCATCGCTCGCCATAGCTCGTCGTCGGGATAGCGGCCGAAAACGAACTGCTTCAGCTTCGCGGCGACGAAGGGCCAGCAAGCGCCATCGGTCGCCCGGCAGGCCGAGACATCGCCACTCCACGCCGCGCCGAACACGAGGAACGACAGCGCGCCGTAAGCGACGAAGGCGAGCGCCACGCCAAGCGCGAGCGTCACGGCGGCGTTCACCGCACGCCCGAGCAGGCGGCGAAACGGCGGCATATCGACAGAGAAACGCGGCGCGCCTAGCATTGTCATGCGCGGATCCTCGCATTCTGCCAGTTGAGAAGCGCGGCCGTGGCGAGCGACAATGTGAGATAGACGCCCATGGTCAACGCCATGATCTCCACCGCCTGCCCCGTCTGCGCGAGCGTCGTTCCGGCGAAGATCGACACGAGATCCGGGTAGGCGATGGCCACCGCGAGCGAGGAATTCTTGGTGAGGTTCAGATACTGGCTCGTGAGCGGCGGCACGACGAGACGCAGGGCTTGCGGAAGAACGACGTAGCGCATCGCCTGCAAGCCGGTCAGCCCCAACGCGGCGGCCGCCTGCCCCTGCCCTCGCGCGACCGACTGAATGCCCGCGCGCACGATCTCGGCGATATAGGCGGCGGTGTAGATCGCAAGTGCGGCGACGAGCGCGACGAATTCAGGGATGAGGCGCAGGCCCCCGGAGACGGAGAGCCCGCGCGCTTCGGGCCAGACGATGTGCGTCATCGCCAATGCCGCGATGAGTGCGACAGCCCCGCCGACATTGGCGAAGACGCGCCAACGCGCTTTCAAAAGGAGAGCCGCTGCGAATAAGGCCAGCGCCGCGGCGAGGAACCAGCCGCCGCCTTGCGGTTCCGGCAGGAACAGCCCGCGATTGTTGAGATACGCGCCCGCGAACTCGAAGCCTGTGCGTGGCGGCGGCAACTGGCGCAACACACCGAAGTAAGAGAAGAACAGGATCAGCAGCAGCGGCAGATTCCGAAACAGCTCGACATATCCCGCGGCGACAGCGCGCAACAGGCGATTCGGCGCAAGCCGCGCGACGCCTATGCTGAAGCCGATGACGGTGGCAAGGGCAATGCCGATGCCGGCGACCAGAAGCGTGTTCAGAAGACCGACCACGAAAGCGCGGCCGTAGGTGGACCTTTCGTCAAACGGAATGAGCGTTTGCAGCACGCTGAAACCGGCAGGCTCCGACAGGAAGCCGAGGCCGAAATGTACGGGCAACCGTCCGATGTTCGTCCATGCGGTAAAGACGAGCCACCCGGCAAACGCCACCACTGCGGCGAGAAGCGCAGCCTGTATCCAGAAGCGTGCCGCGCGTCCCGTCTCTTCCATTTGCCTGTTGCGTTTCCGTGGAAGTGATGTCGGTGAAAGACTATCGCACCGGTGGCGCGAACAGGATACCGCCGTTGTTCCAGAGCTTGTTCAGCCCGCGCTCGATCTTGAGCGGGCTTTGCTGGCCGAGATTGCGATCGAAAATCTCGCCGTAATTGCCAACCGCGCGGATGGCCTTCAGCGCCCAGTCCTTGTCCAGGCCGAGCGCCCGCCCGTAATCGCTTTCCGCGCCGAGCAGCCGCCGCACACCGGGGGCCGCGTCGGTTCGGGAAAGCTTGTCCGCATTGGCTTTCGTCACCGCCAGTTCCTCCGCGTCGATCAGCGCGAACAGCGTCCAGCGCACAAGACTTTCCCATTGCGGGTCGTTCTGCCGGACCGCCGGGGCGAGCGGCTCTTTTGAAATGAGATCCGGCAGGATCACGTGATCGTCCGGCTGGGCGAGCTTGATGCGCTGCGCCGACAGGCTCGACGCGTCGGTGGAATAGACGTCGCAGCGCTCCGCCTCGTAAGCCTTGAGGGCCTCGTCCGACTTCTCGAAGGCGACGATCTTGTAGGGCATGGAGCGAGCCCGGAAGAAATCCGCGATGTTGAGTTCCGTCGTCGTGCCGGTGTTGGTGCAGACCTCCGCGCCGGACAGTTCGAGCGCACTTTGCACTTCGAGCTTCTTGCGCACCATAAGCCCCTGCCCGTCGTGATAGATCACGCCGACGAAGGTGATGCCGAGCGCCGTATCGTTCTGCATCGTCCAGGTCGAGACGCGCGACAGCACGTCGATCTCGCCCGACTGGAGCGCCGTGAAGCGCTGCTTCGATGACAGCGGCACGAAATTCACCTTCGATGCGTCGTCGAAGATGGCGGCGGCGACCGCGCGGCAGAAATCGACATCGAGACCAGCCCAGTTGCCGCTCGCATCCGCCGAGGAGAAGCCCGCGAGCCCCTGCGTGACGCCGCAATTCAGCTTGCCGCGCGCCTTGACCTCGTCAAGCGTCCCCGCCTGAGCGCCGACACAGTGAAGTGCAAGTGCAAGAGCGCAATATAGAATCCCGTGACGCTTCATCCTGTCTCCTGGTTCGAGGCTCGCTGCGGGGGGCTTCCGTCAGGCTGATGTCCTTGACTTGGCAGCATTAAGGCAAAACGCGGGCTTGCGGTCTAACTTGACGCCCCATCTTGAATGGTGTGAACAAAAGACTTTTACGAGGCGAGGCGACATGACAGGCCAACACGGAAGCGACGAGGATATTTCCGTCGAGACGGAAGCGACGCAGCTCGGTCGCGATCCGCATCGCTATTTCGGCTTCGTGAACATGCCCGTCTATCGCGGTTCAACGGTCTTGTACCCGAACGCCGAGAGCCTCGAATCGCGCGACGTGCCCTATACTTACGGGCGTCCATCGAATCCGACCACCCGCGCGCTCGAAGAGGCGTTGACGAAGCTCGAAGGCGGCGCGCAAACCTTTCTCGCGCCGTCCGGCCTCTCCGCCGTGTCGACGCTGCTTCTCACCTACGCCGAAGCGGGCGGGCATATCCTCATCACCGACAGCGCCTACTTCCCGACCCGGCGCTTCGCGAACAAGGTGCTGAAGCGGCTCGGCGTGGAGGTCGAATATTACGATCCGCTGATCGGCGGCGGCATTGCTGCGCTGATCCGGCCGAACACGAAGCTCGTTTTCACCGAGTCGCCCGGCTCGCAGACCTTCGAGGTGCAGGACATCCCGGCGATCTGCGCCGCCGCGCGCGGGCGCAACGTGCCCGTCGCCATCGACAACACATGGGCGACGCCGATCTTCCTCCGCGCATTCGATCTCGGCGTGAACATCACGGTCACGGCGGCGACGAAATACATCGTCGGCCATGCGGATTCGCTTCTCGGCGCGATCACCTGCGACGCAGCGACGGCCCCGGCGGTCGCCGCCACGCATGAAACGCTCGGCCTTTGTGTGAACGGCGAGGATGCGTTCCTCGCGTTGCGCGGCCTTCGCACGCTGCCGGTGCGGCTTGAGCGGCATTACAAATCCGCGCTCGCAATGGCCGAATGGCTGGCGGCGCGCCCGGAAGTCGCCCGCGTCATCCATCCGGCTCTCCCCGGCTGTCCCGGCCACGATCTCTGGAAGCGCGACTTTCTCGGCGCAAGCGGGCTTTTCACCATCATCCTGAAGCCGCAGCCGAAGGAAGCTGTGCGGCGTTTCCTCAACGCCCTCCGCCTGTTCGGGATGGGCTATTCCTGGGGCGGCTACGAAAGCCTCATCGTGCCGTTCGACTGCTCGCACTCGCGCACCGCGACGAAGTGGCAGGCAGAAGGCCCGGCGCTGCGCCTCCACATCGGCCTCGAAGACGTGGGCGACCTGAAGCGCGACCTCGAACGCGGTTTCGCGGCGCTGACGGGCTGACCTCCTCCAGCGCTCGCCCGGGAATCAGGTCGGTCGGTTAACGCAGGCTGACCCGCGAGAACATCCGTGGAAAACGGCCGCAGTTTTTGTTTCACGCCGGTTTCACGACGAACGAATCGAATACACTCAAGCTCCTGGTCAAGATGGAGCTTTGCGAGTGCGTTCCCTGTCCCTGCCGTTACAGCATCCCCGCGCGCAATCGGCGTTTCTCGGCGTGGAGCGTTCGGCGCGCGGGCTCAAATGGATCGAGCGCCTGGCGCCGCAGGATGCCCATATCGCGGCGGCGATCGCGCAGCGCCACAACCTTCCCGAAATCATCGGCCGCATCCTTGCCGCGCGCGGCGTCTCGCTCGACGACGTGGCCGACGTCCTCAACCCCACGCTGCGCGCGCTCTGCCCCGACCCGTCGACCTTCACCGACATGGACAAGGCCGCCGAGCGCATCGCGCGCGCCATCGAGACGGGCGAGCGCATCGCCATCTTCGGCGACTACGACGTGGACGGCGCGTCGTCCTCGGCGCTGATGAAGCGCTTCCTCGCGTGGCATGGGCTCGACGCGCGCATCTACATCCCCGACCGCATAACCGAGGGCTACGGCCCGAACGGCCCCGCCATCACTCAACTCATCGAGGACGGCGCGCAGCTCATCCTGACGGTGGACTGCGGTTCGACCAGCTTCGAGGCGCTCGACGTCGCCGCAAAACGGGGCATCGATGTCGTCGTGGTGGATCATCATCAGGTGAACGAGGAGCTTCCGGCTGCCTATGCCGTGGTGAACCCGAACCGGCAGGATTGCCTGTCGGCGCAAGGCCACCTTTGCGCGGCAGGCGTGACCTTCCTCCTGTGTGTCGCGGCCCAGCGGCGGCTTAGGGCTAAAGGCGCCTACGCGAAATCCGCCGCGCCGGACCTGCTCGGCTGGCTCGACATCGTGGCGCTGGCGACGGTGTGCGATGTGGTGCCGCTTTCCGGGGTCAACCGCGCTTTCGTGGTGCAGGGGCTGAAGGTGCTCCGCAATCGCCGCAATCCTGGCCTTCGCGCGCTCGCCGACGCGGCTGGCGTGAACAAGCCGCCCTCGCCTTATACGCTCGGTTTCGTGCTCGGGCCGCGCATCAACGCAGGCGGGCGTATCGGCGACGCGAGCCTTGGCGCACGGCTGCTTGCGTCCGAAGATGAAATCGAGACGCGCCGCATCGCCGAGACGCTCGACCGGCTCAACCGCGAACGACGCGAGATCGAAATCAAGACGGTCGAGGAAGCGGCCGCCTGGGCCGACCGCACGCTGATGGAAGACCCGTCCGCGCCGATCATCATCGCAGGTTCGCCTGCCTGGCATAAGGGGCTTGTCGGTCTTGCCGCGAGCCGCCTCACCGAGCGGTTTCAGAGGCCGTGCCTGATCTTCTCGCAGGACGAGGAAGCGGGCGAATCCACCGGCTCCGCGCGCTCGGTATCGGGCGTCGACATCGGCGCGGCGGTGCGCGGTGCGGTGGAAGCGGGCGTCGCGAAAAAGGGTGGCGGCCATACGATGGCGGCGGGCATCACCGTCGATACGGCGCGGCTGCACGAGCTGGCGGCCTTTCTGCGCGCGGCGCTCGACCCCGCCTATCGCGTTGCAAGCGCCGCGCCCGAGTTGCCAATCGACGGTGTACTCAGGCCACGCGCGGCGACGCTCGATTTCTGCGCGCAGCTTGAAGCGGCCGGCCCTTACGGACAGGGCAATCCTGCGCCGCGTTTCAGCCTCGCCTCCGTTCGCCCGACCATGATCAAGGAAATTTCCGGCGGCCACCTGCGCCTTGCTCTTCAGGATATGGACGGCAGCCAGATCAGCGCGGTCGCTTTCCGTGCGGCGGAAACCGAGATCGGCGCGGCGCTCGCCGCCGGGCGCGACCTCGCCTGCCACGTGGCGGGCCGCATCGAGCGCGACGAATGGGGCGGCAAGAGCCGCATCGAGTTCCACATCGAGGATGTCGCGCCCGCGAACGCGCGCTAGATGCCGTTCCACACCGATTGAATCGCGATCAGATCGGGAAAACTCACTTCTCGAAGTTCAGAGGCGGATTGGCAGAAACTCAGCGTGAGGGACACCTGACCGGACGTTAAGGTGTCGCGCCGTCCGTGTACGGTTATTCTCTTGGCGGTGCCATATTTCAGGAGTAATTCTTCCCGAATTGCGGGGAGGCTTCCGTCACCATGGCAACGGGACTATCACCGGGCCTTGTCCGTGCCCTGATCAAACCGGCGGTTGGTTCAGGCTTTTATGTCGCCCTTGCCTTTCTGGGAGCCGGCAGCCTCGATTGGAACCGCGGCTGGCTCTATGCCGCCGTGTTTGTCGGCGTGTCGGTCGCGGGCAGTCTGATCGTGCGTTTCGCAAGCCCCGGACTTCTGGAAGAACGCGCAAAAGGAATTCGCAAGGACACGAAGCCTTTCGACAGGCTTTTCTATGCCCTGTTCCTGCCCGTCGTCCTCTTCTATCCCTTTCTCGCCGGACTGGATGCCGAACGCTTTTCGTGGGCGCCGTTGCCCTGGTGGACCATCTATCCGGGCGTTCTTTGCTTCCTGGCGGGTTCGCTGATCACGACGTGGACGATGGTCGTGAACCGCCACGCCGAAACTACCGTCCGCATCCAGAGCGATAGAAGCCACGCGGTCGTCACCAACGGCCCTTACACCGTCGTCCGCCACCCGATGTATGTGGGCACGCTGCTGGGGTTGCCCGGCGCCGCGCTCATGCTCGGTTCGGGCTGGGCGCTCCTGCCGATGGCCCTCATCATGATGCTGTTTGTATGGCGCACCGCACGCGAAGATCGCGCCCTGCGGCAGGAACTCGCCGGATACGAAGACTATGCCGCGATCACGCACCATCGATTGGTGCCGGGACTCTGGTAGCCGTTTATCCGCGAGATCCAGCCTGTCCGGCGTGTACTTCAGGAAGCGGAACTTCCGGTTCGCCGCCGCGCCCCCGGGGCGATTTCATGATCCGGCTTCAGCAGGAGGGGGCCCCAGAATTGGCCCGCGATAGTACTCGTTTAAATGTTGAGCGGAAACGGCAAGCGTCTCGCGCCATGAGCGCCCTTGGAAAGAAAAACTAACTGCATATCATGCAGGCAGGAAAATTACGCTCCTTCTGACACGTCACTTTCGCCTCCGTCGTAAAAATTATTCTTGATAAATTCGACGGAAAAGGTCAGCTTTCTGAAGGTTTCCACCCGCAGCGGTTGCTCAGAGAGCCGCTGATCGCTGGTTCGGGAACGCTCGCCATTCGGCAGGAGCGCGTCGCGGCGTAGCGCGGCGAGACAATACGGGCAACCAATTAACCGGGAAAGCTTATGAAAGTCGCCATAGGCACGAGCGACGGCATAGCCGTCACCGAGCATTTCGGTTACGCGCTGCAATTCCAGATCTGGGATTTTGCGGATGGCCGTTTCCGGCTTCTGGAAAAACGGCGCAACCTTCCCGCATGCGGTGCCGCGCGCGACGAGCGGACGGTTCGCGATCCGATGGACGTGTCCGTGGACCTTGTGAGCGATTGCCGCGCGGTCCTCGTTTCACGCATCGGCGAATGCGCGGTGAACCGGCTCGACGCGCTCGGCATCCTTGCCTTTGAAACCGAAGATACGATCGAACACGCACTGGCCGAACTGGCCGAACTGGCCGAGAGCGGCCTCCTTGCCGAAAGGGAAGCAGCGTGACCGCCCCTTCCGACCCGCCCGCCCTTTCCTGCGCAATTCGCGCCATGAAGGAGACGGCAGCGCCCGCCTTTCCGGCGCTCGAAGGTCGTCATCCCTGTTTCAGCACCACCGCCGAGGGGCACGCCGCCGCCGCGCGCCTGCATCTGCCGGTCGCGCCGACGTGCAACATCGCATGCGCTTTCTGCCGCCGCGACTTCAACCGCCGCGAACAGCGCCCCGGCGTGGCCACGCGGCTCCTTTCGCCCGACGAAGCCGTCGGCATCGTGGAGCGCGCACTCGCGCTGTTGCCGAACCTCGCCGTCGTCGGCATCGCCGGGCCGGGCGACCCGTTGGCCACATCGCATGCGCTCGAAACCTTCGCCCGCGTGCATGAACGCTGGCCGCACCTCGTACTGTGTCTGTCGACAAACGGACTCGCGTTGCCGCAGCATGTCGACGCGCTCGCGACGGCTGGCGTTGAAACCGTTACGGTGACGGTAAACGCCGTCGATCCCGAAATTCAGGCTCAGATCACGCCGAAGATCGCGTGGCAGAGAAAGCGCGTCGACGGGATCGCAGCCGCCGAGCGGCTGATCGCCAGTCAGCTGGATGGGATCGAGAAGGCGGCGCGGCTCGGACTCACGATCAAGATCAACACGGTGCTGATCCCCGGCGTGAACGACCGCCACATCGGCGATGTCGCGGCCCGTGTCGCCGGGCTCGGCGCGCACCTCATCAACATCATTCCGCTGATCCCGCAGCACAAGCTCTCGCATCTGAAAGAGCCCGGAATGATCGAGCGTCAGCGCGCCAGAGCCGAGGCGTCGAAGCACCTTCGGGTCTTCACGCATTGCCAGCGTTGCCGCGCCGACGCGTGCGGCATCCCCGGCGTCAGCGACTACACCAACGAGCTTTACGGCGACGGCCTCGCGGCCGAGCCGACCTTTTCGCACGGCTGAACAACTGCCTAAACCCTGTCAGGAGAGAAGATGTCCAAGAAACTCAAGCAGATCGCCATCTACGGCAAGGGCGGAATCGGCAAATCGACAACAACGTCGAACATCAGCGCGGCGCTCGCCGAAGCGGGCTACAAGGTCATGCAGTTCGGCGCCGACCCGAAGGCCGACTCGACCAACACCCTGCGGGGCGGCGAATATATTCCGTCCGTGCTCGACCTTCTGGCCGAGCGCCGCCGTGTCGACGCCTATGAGGCGATCTTTCAGGGCTTCGGCGGCATCTACTGCGTCGAAGCGGGTGGCCCACAGCCGGGCGTAGGCTGCGCGGGGCGCGGCATCATCACCGCCGTCGAGCTTCTGAAGCAGCAGCGCGTGTTCGAGGAACTCGACCTCGACTACGTCATCTACGACGTGCTCGGCGACGTGGTATGCGGCGGCTTCGCCGTGCCGGTGCGCGAGGGCATCGCCGAACACGTGTTCACGGTGTCGTCGTCCGACTTCATGGCGGTCTACGCGGCGAACAACCTGTTCAAGGGCATCGAGAAATTCTCGACGGCTGGCGGCGCGCTCCTCGGCGGCATCATCGCCAACTCGATCAACACCGACTTCCAGCGCGAGATCATCGACGACTTCGCAGCTCACACGAAGACCCCCATCGTCCAGTATGTGCCTCGCTCGCTGACCGTGACACAGGCCGAGCTTTCGGGCCGGACCACCATCGAGGCCGCGCCGAAGTCCGAGCAGGCGGAGGTCTATCGCGCCCTCGCGCGTCGCATCGCCGATCATACCGAATCGAAGGTGCCGACACCGCTCGGTCCGCTCGAACTGCGCGAATGGTCCGCGAAATGGGCCGACCGGCTCGTCGAGCAGGAACGCGCCGCCGCTTAACGACCAGTTCGGCAACTCAATGGAGCCCTTGAGTCCATGACCATCAACCTGAAAACCTCCACCGTCGAAACGCGCGAGCAGCGCCTCGGCACGATCATCGGCTGGGATGGCAAGGCGAGCGCGCTTGCGGAGGAATCCGCTTATGCGCGCGGCGAGTGCGGCGGCTGCGGCACGAGCGGGCGCGGCGGAGCGAAGGCGCGCCGCGTCTGCGAACTGACCGGACCGTTCACGCAAGGGTCCGTCTGCTCCGAGCAGATGGTGGAATGCCAGGCCGGCAACATTCGCGACGCGGTGCTAATCCAGCATTCGCCCATCGGCTGCGGCGCGGGCCAGGTGATCTACAACTCCATCTATCGCAACGGCCTCGCGATGCGCGGCCATCCCGTGCAGAACATCCGCTTCATCTCGACCAATCTGCGCGAGCGCGACATGGTCTATGGCGGCGCGGACAAGCTCGACGCGGCCATCCGCGCGGCCTTCGAGCGACACGCGCCCAAAGCGATCTTCATCGCGACATCCTGCGCGAGCGGCATCATCGGCGACGACGTGGAAAGCGTGGCGAGGCATGCCGAAGCCGACCTCGGCATCCCCGTGATTCCGCTTCACTGCGAAGGCTTCGCCTCCAAGCACTGGAGCACGGGCTTCGACGCGACACAGCACGGCATCCTGCGTCAGATCGTGCGCAAGAACCCGACGAAAAAGCAGGAAGACCTGGTCAACGTCATCAACCTCTGGGGCTCCGACGTCTTCACGCCGATGCTGAAGGAACTCGACCTTCGCGTGAACTACGTGATCGACATGGCGACGGTCGAGGAACTGGCGCAGATGTCCGAGGCGGCTGCAACGGTCACGTTCTGCTACACGCTCGGCACCTATCTCGCTCAAGGCCTCGAACAGGAATACGGCGTCCCGCAGATCCGCGCACCGCAGCCTTACGGCTTCGCGGGGACCGACGCATGGCTTCGCGAAGTCGCACGCGTCACGGGGCGCGAAGACAAGGTCGAAGCCTTCATCGAGCGGGAGCACGCCCGTGTCCGCCCGAAGGTGGAGGAACTGAAAAAGAAGCTGGCGGGGCTCAAGGGCTACATCGCCACCGGCTCGGCCTACTCACACAGTCTCATCGGTGTGCTTCGCGAAATCGGCGTGCAAGTCGACGGCTCGCTCGTGTTCCATCACGACCCGGTCTACGACAGCGAAGATCAGAAGCAGGACACGCTCGACCATCTCATCGAGAACTATGGCGAGGTGGAGCACTTCACGGTCGGCAACCGCCAGCAGTTTCAATTCTATAACCTGCTGCAGCGGGTGAACCCGGATTTCATCATCATCCGCCACAACGGGCTTTCGCCCCTTGCCGCGCGCCTTGGCATCCCGGCGATCCCGCTCGGCGACGAACTGCATGCCTTCGGTTATCAGGGCATGATCAATCTCGGCGAAGCCATTCTGGCGGTGCTTCAGCATCGGAAGTTCCATCAGGACATCGCAGGCCGCGTGAAGCTTCCCTACAAGAAATCCTGGCTTGCCGAAAAAGACCCGTTCGCCCTCGCACGCGTGGCGGCGGAGTAGCCTCGGGCCATGGCAATCAACCTCAAGACGCCGACGGTCGAAACGCGCGAGCAGCGTCTCGGAACCATCATCGGCTGGGACGGCACCGCGTCCGCGCTCGCCGAGGAGTCCGCGTTCTCGCGCGGCGACTGCGGCGGATGCGGACCAAGCGGACGGGGCGGCGGCAAGGCGCGCCGCGTCTGCGAACTGACGGGGCCCTTCACGCAAGGCTCCGTCTGTTCCGAGCAGATGGTGGAGACGCAGGCGGGTAATGTCCGCGACGCGGTGCTGATCCAGCATTCGCCGATCGGCTGCGGGGCGGGTCAGGTCGTCTACAATCAGCGCTTCCGCAACGGCTGCAAGGCGCGTGGTCTTCCCGTCCGCAATGTCCGTTTCATCTCCACGAACCTGCGTGAGCGCGACATGGTCTATGGCGGCGCGGACAAGCTCGACGCCGCCATCCGCGCGGCCTTCGAGCGGCACAAGCCCGCCGCAATCTTCATCGCGACGTCCTGCGCGAGCGGCATCATCGGCGACGACGTCGACAGCGTGGCGCGCCATGCCGAAGCCAAGCTCGGCGTGCCGGTCATCCCCGTGCATTGCGAGGGCTTCAAGTCGAAGCACTGGAGCACCGGCTTCGACGCGGCGCAGCATGGCGTCCTTCGCCAGATCGTCCGCAAGGCTCCCGCGAAAAAGCAGGACGATCTCGTCAACGTCATAAACCTTTGGGGTTCGGACGTCTTCACGCCGATGCTGATGGAACTCGGCCTCCGCGTGAACTACGTGATGCCGCTCTCATCCGTCGAGGAACTGGCGCAGATGTCGGAGGCGGCGGCGACGGTGAGTTTCTGCTACACGCTCGGCTCGTATCTCGGCACGGCGCTGGAACAGGAATTCGGCGTGCCGCAGATCAAGGCGCCTCAGCCCTACGGCTTTCCGGGCACCGACGCGTTGCTGCGCGAACTCGGCCGCGTGACTGGCCGCGAGGACCGGGCGGAGGCTTACATTGCGCAAGAGCATGCCAGGGTGAAACCGAAGATCGCGGCGCTTCGCGAGAAGCTTCGCGGCGTCAAGGGTTATGTTGCGACGGGGTCGGCCTACTCGCACGGCCTCATCGAAGTGCTGCGCGAGCTTGGCGTCGAGGTGGACGGCTCGCTCGTGTTCCATCACGACCCGGTCTACGACAGCGAAGATCCGAAGCAGGACTCGCTTGCGCATCTTCTCGAAAATTACGGCGATGTGGACTTCTTCACCGTGGGCAATCGCCAGCAGTTCCAGTTTTACAACCTGCTCCAGCGCGTAAATCCGGACTTCATCATCATTCGCCACAACGGTCTGGCGCCGCTTGCCGCCCGCGTCGGCATCCCCGCGATTCCGCTCGGCGATGAGCACCATGCGCTCGGCTATCAGGGCATGATCAATCTCGGCGAGTCCGTTCTCGCCGTCCTGCGCCATCGCAAGTTCCATCAGGACATCGCGAGGCACGTTCGCCTTCCCTACAAAACGTCGTGGCTTCGCGAGAAGGATCCCTTCGCGCTTGCCCGCGCCCAAGCCAGCTAACAGGAGACTTCATGGCCCTTCTCGCCTTGAAACCCCGCGCTGCGGCCGAGACAAAGCCGGAAGCCGCGGAGGCGACTCATATCGAACTCGTGCGCTATGTGTGCGCCATCGGCGCGATGCAGAGCGCGGCGGCGATCCCGCGCGTCGTCCCCATCACCCATTGCGGGCCGGGCTGCGCCGACAAGCAGTATATGAACATCGCGTTCTACAACGGCTATCAAAGCGCCGGATATGGCGGCGGCCCCGTCGTGCCGAGCACGAACGCATCGCAGCGTGAAGTGATCTTCGGGGGCGCCGACCGGCTTCGCGAACTGATCGAATCTTCGCTGAAGGTCATCGACTCGGATCTGTTCGTCGTGCTGACGGGGTGCATCCCGGATCTCGTCGGCGACGACGTGGGCTCGGTCGTCCGCGACTTCCAGAAACGCGGCGTTCCGATCGTCTACGCGGAGACCGGCGGCTTTCGCGGCAACAACTTCACCGGCCATGAAGCGGTCACGCAGGCCATCATCGAGCAGTATCTGGAGCCGTGGGACGGCACGCGCGAAGCGAAAACCGTGAACCTGTGGTCGTTGCTGCCCTATCACAACACGTTCTGGCGCGGCGACCTGGAAGAGATAAAGCGGCTGCTGACAGGCATCGGCCTCAAGGTCAATGTGCTGTTCGGCCCGGACAGCGCCGGCGTTTCGGAATGGCGCGATATCCCGAGGGCAGGCTTCAACCTCGTGCTGACGCCTTGGCTGAACCTTTCGACCGCAAAGCTGCTTCAGGAGAAGTACGACCAGCCATTCCTGCACATCCCCGTGCTGCCGATCGGCGCGAGGCAGAGCGCGGCCTTCTTGCGCGAGGTTGCAGCTTTCGCCAAGCTGCCCAAGAAGCGGGTCGAAGCTTTCATCGAAGCCGAAGAGCTGCGTTATTACAACTACATCGACGGCTTCACCGATTTCTATTCCGAATATTGGTGGGGCTTGCCTGCGAAATTCGCCGTGGCCGGCGACAGCGCCTATAACCTCGCGCTGACGAAATTCCTCGTGACGCAGCTCGGTCTGATCCCGGCAAAGCAGATCGTGACCGAAGACCCGCCGCTCGAATATCGCGACGCGATCCGCGACGAGTTCCGCCGCATCGACCATGACGTTTCGGTGGAGGTTGAGTTCATCGAGGACAGCTACCTCATCCACCAGTCGCTCCGCGCCGCCGATTTCGGCCAAAAGCCGCCGATCATCTTCGGCACGACCTGGGAGCGCGACCTCGTGAAGGAAATGAAGGGCTCGCTCGTCGAAGTCGGCTTTCCGGCTTCCTATGAGGTGGTGCTGTCGCGAAGCTATGTCGGTTATCGCGGTGCGCTTGCCCTTCTCGAACGCATCTACAGCACGGTGGTCAGCCACAGCGCGTAAAGGCGAGCAGGCCGACGGCCCACGGAGCGGCTGTTTGGCGAAATGGAAGCGCGTTCATCAGTCAGGCCGCGGCCCATATGCTGCGGCCTGACGCTGTTCAGCGCCCATAAATGGGACGGCCTCGCGTCAGGATCGGTCATCCCAAAGCCTTCCCGCCCCGGTCATTCAGCCAAACCGATCAGGAAGGCGGCTGGCTTCATTTGCTTTTTGCGGGAAATGGGGCGATTTTCACTCGCCTTGAAAATTGCACTCCATCCTCAACGAAAGACGTCTCCATGGACGACGCGCAAACCGGGTCTTCAGGAATCCCTCTCTACAGTCCGGATGATTTCGCAGGCATGCGTCGCGCCGGTCAACTTGCTGCCGCCACGCTCGATTTCATCACGCCTCATGTGAAGGCGGGAGTTCGCACAGTAGAGCTGAATGACCTCATGGAGCGGTTCATCGTGGATCACGGTGCCATCTGTGGGCCGCTCAATTACCGGGGATACCCGAAAGCAACCTGCATTTCTGTCAATCACGTCGTCTGTCACGGCATTCCCGGCGACAAGCGCCTGCAGGAAGGCGACATCGTCAATATAGACGTGACCCCCGTGCTGGACGGATGGTTTGGCGATTCCAGCCGCATGTATCTTTGCGGCGAGGTCAGCGTGAAAGCGCGCAAGCTGGTCGATGTCACTTATGACGCCATGATGCTCGGCATCGCAAAGGTCAAACCCGGCGCGACTTTCGGTGACATCGGTCATGCCATTCAGAGTTTCGCGGAGAGCCAACGCTTCTCGGTCGTGCGCGATTTTTCGGGGCATGGCGTCGGCCGCAAATTCCACGAGCCCCCGAAGGTGCGCCACCATGGCCGCCCCGGCGAGGGCCCCACGCTGCAAGAGGGGATGATCTTCACCATCGAACCCATGATCAACGCGGGCGGCTACGCCGTGAAGGTTCTCTCGGACGGCTGGACGGCGGTGACGCGAGACAAGAGCCTGTCCGCGCAGTTCGAACACACGGTTGGCGTCACCAGGGATGGCTGCGAAATCTTCACGTTGTCGCCCGCCGGACACACCAAGCCGCCGTATTTCTGAACGCGCGCGGAATGCACGTTCCGCGATCGCGCCTGATCGATGCAACAGCGGATATGGCGGGTTTGCGTCGCTCGTTGCGATAGGGCTCGACGGTGACGAGACTGCGTAGCGAGACGCTCCCGCACGCACGTGTTATGCCGGTGGGCGTAGATGACGCTCGCACACGCAAGTGGTGTGCCGCAACTCAACGGAGTTGCCGCCCCGTGGCAAACTGGCGCTTGCGATGGATTAATAAATATAGCTGATTGGTGTTTCATTAAAATGCGAGGGAGTGTTCAACATGGGCCATTCAGATAATCCCGCCGAGAGCATAGTGAAGGGCTTTATTCAGGAGCAGGGCGGCGTCAGCGGCCTGATCAGCAAATTCGAGAAAGAAGGGCTCGGCCCCATCGTCCGGTCGTGGGTCGGCAAGGACGAGAAACAGCCGATTTCCGCCGGTCAGATCCACCGCGCCCTCGGGTTTGAAACGTTGCAGAAGCTCGGGGCGAAAGTCGGTCTGTCGGCCGACGCAACCGCTGAAGCGTTGTCGGAACTCCTGCCGAAGACGGTCGGTACGCTGACGGCCGGAGGCGCGACGCGCGCCCGATGGGACTGGCGGTACTAGGTCAATTGGGGAGACACGCTAAGAGGCGGCATTGCCGACATCCGGCCTCGCCGCCGAAATGACATCGCGCCGTCGCGTCAGTCTTCCCGCAAAGGCATCGGCCTATATGCGCTGTTCTCGCAGCGCTCAGGATATTGCGGCGAAGGGCGCGGCGTTCGCAAAGGTCTGTGGCACCGAGCCGTCTCCGCCGGGGGCAGGCGTGGCTCGCATCTGCATCGCCGCCCCTTTTCAGAGCGCCCGATGAGCAGCCCAGTCGGCGAGGACCAGCCGTCCTCCTTGACGCCGACGCTGGATGAAAACAGCGGGTCGGCCAAGTGTTGGCGATCTTCTCGAACGTTCGAGGCAACGCTTCCAGCAAGGGCCTATCTCAGCAGTTGACTTTGTCGCACAAGTGACCCGATGACAGGGGCGACGAGGGCCCTTACAGCGCCCGATGCTTTCAACTGCGTCGCGCCGCGTCAGTCGGCCCGCAACAAGGGGAAAGACATGGCGCCTTGCCTGAGAGGACCGCTGCGCATCGCCCTTTTGCTGCTTGGTCTTGCCGTTCCGATCTCCGAGCGGGCCAGCGCCGCGATCGATCCGACCCTTGCGCTCTTTCTTGGATATTCGAAAGCGATCAACGTAGTCGCGATCTCGCCGAATGGCAGGCAGGCCGTCACCGGCGGCCAGGACAACCTCGTCAGGCTCTGGGACGTGCCGACCGGCCTCTTGCTGAGAACTCTGGATGCTCAGGCCATACGGATTTACGCGTTGGCGTTCTCTCCTGACGGGCAGTTCATTCTCGCGGCAGGCTCCGACGCCACACTGCGGCTGTTCGCTGTCAGGACGGGGGAACTCGTCACCACCATGGAGGGGCACGCGAGCGATGTGCTTTCGGTCGCCATCGCCCCCGACGGGCGGCGGGTTCTCTCGGCCAGCAAGGACAAGACGCTCAAGCTTTGGGATATGGAAACCGGCCAGCTTGCCCAAACCCTCGAAGGCCATTCCAGCGACGTGACGGCGGTCGTCTTCGCCCCCGATGGCGGCCGGGCGTTGTCGGCCAGCGCGGACAAGACGCTTAAACTCTGGAACCTTGAAACGGGGCAGCCGGAAAGCACTTTTGAAGGTCATGGCGATGCCGTGACTTCGCTCGCGGTCTCACCGGACGGGTTGCAGGCCGTGTCCGCAAGCAAGGACAAGACGCTCAAGCTCTGGGACATCGGAAGCGGCCACCTTCTCAGGACCTTCGAGGGGCATTCCTCGGAAACAACGACGCTTGCATTCGCGAATGGTGGCCGCATCCTTTCCGGAGGCGCCGACCGGACGCTGAAACTATGGGATGCGCAGACAGGCGCATTGGTCAGGACGTTCGAAGGGCATGCGGACGCGGTCGCATCGGTTGCGTTGTCTGTCGACGGAAGCCTCGCCATTTCGGGAAGCCCGGACAAGATGCTCAAGATATGGGACTTGGACGGGGGACACGTTCGGCGGACCATCGATCTTCAATCCGAAAGCTTTTCGCCGAACGGCTATCGCAATTTCTTCAAGGGCGTCTCCGCCGCCAAAACCGCCGATCCCGCCGATGTCGACAAGCGGCTGCGCGAGAAAGGCATGAAGAGGGGCGATCCGGTGTTCCTTCGCATCTTCAAGGCCGATCTCGAAGCAGAACTCTGGATAAAGGGCGTGGACGGCTTCGCGCTGTTCGCGACCTATCCGATTTGCGCCTGGTCGGGCCAGCTCGGACCGAAACTCGCTGAAGGCGATGCGCAGACGCCGGAAGGCTTCTATACGATCGGCAAGGGCCAGCTCAATCCGAACAGCCGCTATCATCGCGCCTTCAACATCGGTTACCCGAACCTGTTCGACCGGGCTTACAGCCGGACCGGCTCGCACCTCATGGTGCATGGCGCCTGCGCCTCCGTCGGCTGCTATGCCATGACGGACGCTTTCATCGATGAGCTTTGGCTGCTCGTCACCGCCGCGCTCGACGCCGGACAGGAAAGGGTCGGCGTGCATGCCTTTCCGTTCCGCATGACAGACGAGCGTCTCGCCGCGTTCGACTGGCATCCGTGGGCGGATTTCTGGCGCGACCTGAAACCGGCTTACGACCTTTTCGAGGAAAGCCGCATCCCGCCTCAGGTCAGCGTTTGCAACAAGCGCTACGTGGTTCAGCCTGGCCGGGCAGACAGCAAGAGCGCGCCCGCGTTACGGCTGGCCTGCCCAAAGCCACCCCTGGCTTCATCCGGATTGGCGCCGGTGGCCCTGCCGAAGCCGGACCACCGATTTCCCTGAAACGGACGCGTTGGCCGAGCCGGTGATCGTCGAGAAGGAAGAGCGGAAGTCAGCTTCCCCCTGGTTCGCAGGCGACGAACTGAGAGTTGCCTGCGAAGTTGGGGTGCTACCGAAAGCCCTTTGCTGCTGCGCGTGGCGCATCCTGGAAGCTGAGCTGGCCCGCTTCGCCGATGTCCGAGGCAAGTGACCGAAGACGCAGGATTACCAGTCGGGCAGTCAGCTCACAGCCGCCCATCACCTATGCCGGTCCAGTGAAATCGCGAGGCCGCTCAGATCGAGGTTGGCCAGCAGCCCGACCTGGCTGCCCGTGAGTTCCAGCACCGCGCCCTTCTGATTGGTCAGCACGATAGCGCGGGCACCCCGCCCCACCGCAAGTCCCGCGCCAGCGGCACCATAGACGCCCTCGACATCCCTCGGCGACCAGATGTTGCTCACCCTTCCCCGCAGCACGGTCTTCGAACCTCCGAAGACGAGGCCGTAATCCAGTCCTCCGGTCGAGAGCGCATAGCGCCGCCCCTGAAAGACGAGTGAGCCGCTGCCCCCGGAGCCACCGATGACCCAACCGGCCTTGTAGATGGTCAGCGTCACCGTTCCGCTATCGGCGTAGCTCGCCGACGACAGGCCAACAAACGCGATGAACGCAATCAGCCCGGCGCGGGCGGCCTTTAAAAGTCTCATGTTATTCTCCCCCTGAATTGTGCCTGCGTGTCCCGGGAATACCCTACCGGACCTTCTGGAGTAAAATAGGGAGGCAATATGTTCAGATCGCGTGCCGGAGCGCGCGAGCGCACCTGATCCGCGAGTGCACGACGCGATCAGGCCGATGCAAAAAAAAGCCGCCTGGCAGGCGGCTTTGCTACAGGAGCTTACGGAATGAAGTTTTCTCGCCTTAGCCGAGGAACGCGACTTTCAGGATCTCGTAAGACTTCGCGCCACGCGGCGTGTTCACCTCGACGGAATCGCCAGCTTTCTTGCCGATGAGCGCGCGCGCGATCGGAGAACCGATGGAAACCTTTCCGTTCCGGACATCGGCTTCGAGATCGCCGACGATCTGATACTTCACCTCTTCCTCGGTGTCCTCGTCGACGAGCGTCACCGTCGCGCCAAACTTCACCGTCTCGCCGGAAAGCTTGGAGATGTCGATCACTTCCGCGCGGCTGAGCTTGTCTTCGAGGTCCGCCACCTTGGCCTCGTTCATGCCCTGCGCTTCCTTCGCGGCATGATATTCCGCATTTTCCGACAGGTCGCCGTGTGACCGCGCCTCGGCGATGGCCTTGATGATCCGCTGACGCTCGACGCTTCTCAGATATTTAAGCTCAGCCTCAAGCGCTGCATGCCCCTGGGCAGTCATCGGCACTTTTTCGCTCATCCCCAATTCTCCCCAGGTCCGGAGAAACTCCCCCCGGAACCGTTCATCCATCTGAAAGTGGAATTCGACAAAAAGCAATGCATGCCGGACCGCCCTCCGGAACCGGCACACACAGTTTAGGCGATATATTTCTGCAGAGGCTGAACTTCAAGGATGCCCGCGCGCATTGCCGCAACTGATTTTGTGACCGCGAGCGCGCCCGCGATCGTCGTGTAATAAGGAATCTTGTACATCAACGCGGTACGGCGGATCGTGGAACTGTCGGCAAGCGCCTTCGCCCCCTCCGTCGTGTTGAAGACGAGATCGACCTCGCGGTTCTTCATGGCGTCGACGATATTCGGCCGCCCTTCGAGCACCTTGTTGATGCGCGTGCAAGGGATGCCGTTCGCTTCGAGGTGACGCGCCGTGCCGCGAGTGGCGAGCACCTTGAATCCCATGTCCACGAGGTCGCGGACAGGTTGAACGATGCGGTCCTTGTCGGATTCCTTCACCGACACGAACAGCGTTCCGGCTGTCGGCAAGCGGCTGCCGCTCGCGAGCTGCGCCTTGGCGAAGGCGACCGCATAGGTCTTGTCGATGCCCATGACCTCGCCGGTGGAGCGCATTTCCGGCCCAAGCACCGGATCGATCTCCGGGAAGCGCTCGAACGGGAACACGGCTTCCTTCACGCCCACATGCTGCACGTTTGCGCGATGCTTGAGGTTCATGTCCGCGAGTTTCTCACCCGCCATGACGCGGGCGGCGATGGCCGCGACCGGATAACCGATCACCTTCGCCACGAAGGGCACGGTGCGGCTCGCGCGCGGGTTCACCTCCAGCACGTAGACGTCGCCGTCCTTCACCGCATACTGGATGTTCATCAGCCCCACGACGTTCAGCGCTCGGGCGATGTCGGCCGTCTGGCGCTCAAGCTCCCGCAGCGTCTCTTCGCAGAGCGAATGCGGCGGCAGCGAACAGGCGCTGTCGCCCGAATGCACGCCCGCTTCCTCGATATGCTCCATCACGCCCGCGATGAAGACGTCCGTGCCATCTGAAATGGCATCGACATCGACCTCGGTCGCATCGCGCACATAGGAATCGAGCAGGAGCGCGTTTTTCGCAAGCACGGCATTCACTTCCGCGTGGCGGTTGCCCGCGAAACGATGGTGCACGTCCGGCGGAACGAAGGCGGCGAGTGTCGTGTCGAAATAGTCCTTCAGCGCGGCCTGATGCGGAATGATCGCCATGGCCCGGCCGCCCAGCACGTAGGAAGGCCGCACCACGATGGGGAAACCGATTTCCTCGCTCGCGGCGAGAGCCTGCTCGATGGAGTAGGCGATGCCGTTTTGCGGCTGGCGCAGATTGAGCTTCTCCACGAGCGCCTTGAAGCGGTCGCGGTCCTCGGCGAGGTCGATGGCGTCGGGCGATGTGCCAAGGATCGGCACGCCCTTGTCGGCGAGCGTCTGCGCGAGCTTCAGCGGCGTCTGGCCGCCGAACTGCACGATCACGCCCTTGAGCTTGCCGTTCGACGCTTCCCTTTCGATGATCGCAAGCACGTCTTCCGGTGTCAGCGGTTCGAAATAGAGGCGGTCCGACGTGTCGTAGTCGGTCGAGACGGTCTCCGGGTTGCAGTTGACCATGATCGTCTCGTAGCCCGCCTTCGACAGCGAGAAAGCCGCGTGACAGCAACAATAGTCGAACTCGATGCCCTGACCGATGCGGTTCGGGCCGCTGCCGAGGATGACGATCTTCTCGCGCGCGGACGGCGCGGCCTCGCAGCTTGCGTGCCCGGCAATCGGGCTCTCGTAGGTCGAATACATGTAAGGCGTCGGCGAGGGGAATTCCGCCGCGCAGGTGTCGATTCGCTTGTAGACGGGGAACACCTTCAGCGCGCGGCGCTTCTCCACGACCTCGGCTTCCGTCAGACCGGCGAGCGACGCAAGGCGGGCATCGGAAAAGCCCATTGCCTTCAATTCGCGGAACGCGCGTTCCGTGCCGGGCAAGCCATGCTCGCGGATCTTTGTTTCGACGTCGACGATTTCCTGGAGCCGTTCGATGAACCACGGATCGATCCGGCACATCGTGTGGATCTGCTCGTGATCGACGCCAAGGCGGAGTGCCTGCGCGACCTTGAGGAGCCGGTCCGGCGACGGCGTGCCGAGTGCCTCGCGGATGACGTTCTTGTCGTCGCCCTTGCCGAGCCCTTCGAGCACGTAATCGTCGAGGCCGGTGAGCCCCGTTTCCATGGAGCGGAGCGCCTTTTGCAGGCTTTCATGGAAGGTGCGGCCGATGGCCATCGCCTCGCCGACCGATTTCATCGCCGTGGTGAGCGTCGTCGGAGCGCCTGGGAACTTCTCGAAGGCGAAGCGCGGAATCTTCGTGACGACGTAATCGATGGTCGGCTCGAAGGAAGCCGGTGTCGCGCCCTTGGTGATATCGTTGTCGAGTTCGTCGAGCGTGTAGCCAACGGCGAGCTTCGCCGCCACCTTCGCGATGGGGAAGCCCGTCGCCTTCGACGCGAGCGCCGACGATCGCGACACGCGCGGATTCATCTCGATGACGACGAGCTTGCCGTCCTGCGGGTTGACCGCGAACTGCACGTTGGAGCCGCCGGTCTCGACGCCGATCTCGCGCAACACCGCGATGGAGGCGTTGCGCATGACCTGATATTCGCGGTCGGTCAGCGTCAGCGCGGGCGCGACCGTGATCGAATCGCCCGTATGCACGCCCATCGGGTCCACGTTCTCGATGGAACAGATGATGATGCAGTTGTCCTTCTTGTCGCGGACAACCTCCATCTCATACTCTTTCCATCCAAGGACGGATTCCTCGATCAGGATCTGCGTCGTCGGCGACGCTTCGAGGCCGCGCTCGCAGATGTGAAGATATTCCTCGCGGTTGTACGCAATGCCGCCGCCGGTGCCGCCGAGCGTGAAGGACGGG
Organism: Rhodomicrobium sp.; assembly: GCF_047605405.1. Taxonomy (NCBI): domain Bacteria; kingdom Pseudomonadati; phylum Pseudomonadota; class Alphaproteobacteria; order Hyphomicrobiales; family Hyphomicrobiaceae; genus Rhodomicrobium; species Rhodomicrobium sp. Next base: position 113,380 of record NZ_JASGFR010000004.1, read on the forward strand.
CGGATGATCGCGGGCAGCGGAACGTGTTCGAGCGCCTCGATGGCCTCCTGGAGCGTTTGCGCAAGCCGCGATTTCGGCGTCGCGAGGCCGATCTTTTTCATCGCCTCGCGGAAAAGCTGACGATCCTCGGCCTTGTCGATGGCGTCGGCGTTCGCGCCGATCAACTCGACGCCGAAGCGGTCGAGCACGCCGTCACGCGCGAGCTTCAGCGCGGTATTGAGCGCGGTCTGGCCGCCCATGGTGGGCAGCAGAGCCATTCGTTCGTCCGGATGTTCGCGGCGTTCGCGCTCGATCACCTTCGTCACCATGTCGGGCGTGATCGGCTCGATATAGGTGGCGTGCGCCAGATCGGGGTCGGTCATGATCGTGGCGGGGTTCGAATTCACGAGGATGATTCGATATCCCTCCTGACGCAGCGCCTTGCAGGCTTGCGTGCCGGAATAGTCGAATTCACAGGCCTGGCCGATAACAATCGGGCCAGCCCCAATGATGAGGATGGAGTCTATATCTGTGCGTTTGGGCATACTTCTGGCGCTCGGGTTTCGTCGCGTTATAAAGGAAGCGGGCGACGATTCAACAACAGCGTGGAAGCGAGCTTACACGAATGCGCATTTTGGAGGCAGCCATGCTGCCGCCGCGGCACCGAATAGCCGCCTTGTTTCGCAATTCCTGCGTCTTCCCTTCTTCGTGAATGAATCGCCGCGAGCGCGGCCTTAAGGCGCGGTGCCGCGCCCCCGAAAAAGGCAAAAAAACGATCCCGCGGCTGTGGACTGACAAGGGCCGCATCACTATCATGCGCCGCCATGGAACATTTCGCACTCGCCAAAGAATTTCCGCCAGCCTCCGAAGCGGACTGGCGCGCCATTGTGGAAAAGGCGCTGAAGGGCGCGCCTTTCCGCGTGCTCGAAAACCAGCTTTATGAAGGCTTCGCGACGTCGCCGCTCTATACCGGCGCAGCCACGTCGCCCGCGCGTCACGGCCAGCGTGGCTGGCTCATCGTGCAGCCTCTCGCGGGGGCATCGCTTGCCGACGCAGAGCGGCAACTGGCCGACGATCTTGCGAACGGCGCGACGGCGCTGAGCCTGGATCTCGCCAACGGTCCCGCAATTCGCAAGGCCGCCGAGCTTGGGGCCGTGCTCGATGCGGGCGTGCCGATTTTTCTCGCGGGCGGCAGCACCCCCGCCGATGCCGCGTTTCTTCTCGCGAAAGCGGACAAGACAATTGTCGGCACCACCGGATTCGACCCGATCACCGCTTTCGCCGTTGCGGGCGAGGTTCCTGCCGACCGGAAAGCCGCACTCGCCGATACGGTCGACGCGGCGCTTGCCATTCGCGAACGCTTCCCGAACGTAACGCCGTTCCTTGCGTCAAGCCGGGCCTGGAACGGCGCGGGCGGTTCCGTCGTGGACGAACTCGGCTTCACGCTCGCCGCCGCAGTGGCCTATTGGCGCGCTCTCGAAGCTGCCGGGCTTTCGCGCGAGGACGCCTCGCGCGCCATCGGCTTCAAGCTGTCCGCCTCCGCCGACCTGTTCCTCACGATTGCAGCCTTCCGCGCTATCCGCCTTCTCTGGGCCCGCGCCCATGAAGCGGCAGGCGTGGCGCCAAACGAGCATATTCTTCTCTACGCGAAGACTCCGCCCCGTATCCTCTCCGTCTATGATCCGCACGTAAACATGCTGCGCTCGACCGCGAGCGTTTTCGGCGCGGCCATCGGCGGAGCGAGCGCCATCGAGGTTCACCCGTTCGACGAGGCCGCGACCGAGCCCACGCCCCTTTCACGGCGCATCGCGCGCAATACGGGGCTTGTGCTCCAGAGCGAAGCGTGGCTATCCGCCGTCGCCGATCCTGCCGCCGGTTCGTCCTATGTCGAAACGCTCACCGAAAACCTCGCGGCGTCGGCCTGGGCGCTCTTCCGCGAGGTTGAAGCCAGGGGCGGCCTGCTCAAGGCGCTCGAAAGCGGCTTCGTTTCGGCTCGCCTGCAAGAAACCGCCGACAAGCGCGACCGCGCCATCGCTCAACGCAAGGAAAAGATAACCGGCGTTTCGGTCTTCCCGAACCTCAACGAGAAGATCGCCTTCGAAGAACCTGCCCCCATCATCGCGGAAGAAGCGCATCCCACCGTCGATTTCGCGCTTCCCGCCCCCGGCACGGGCGAACGCTTTGCGGCGCTTGTTGAGGCGGCCGCGCGCGGCGTGCCGTTGCCGGAACTGCGCTCCGCTTCACGCGTCGTCCGCGATCTGATCGCGACCGGCCCGCTCGACGTCGCCCGGCGCGACGCAGAACCTTTCGAAGTGCTGCGCCAGCGCGCCGACTTCGCCCTCGCCAGCATCGGCTCCAGACCGCCCCTGTTCCTCGCGCTTCTCGGCTCGCCGCCGGACTACCGCGCGCGGTCGCTCTGGGTCCAGAGCTTCTTCGCTGCGGGCGGTATCGAGACCATCGTGCCCGAGGAAGGCTTCACCGATGTCGAAAAACTCGCGGCTGCGTTCAAGCAGAGTCCGGCGCCGATCGCCTGTTTGTGCTCGTCCAACGCGACCTATGCCGAGTTGAAGGGAGCAGCCGCCGCGCTGAAGCGTGCGGGTGCGAGCCACGTCTATCTCGCCGGCCCGGCGGCCTTGCTCTCGACGCTCGATCCGCATGACCGGACGGCCGTCGACCGCCTCGTCTATGAAGGCTGCAACGCGCTGGCCATCCTGGAAGAAGCGCAGCGCATCCTGCGTGTCGAGGAACTGGCGGAAGCCGCCGGTCTTGAGGCGGAGGATGAAAACTTCGGTGCATTCGACGAAGCTTGATGGCGATGAAGCGTCGCGCTTTTCTGAAGAGCACGACGCTTCGGTAACAGATTTCAATCGGACTGCCTTCGGTCAAAAGACGTGCCGAGGAGCCGAACTCAATGCATCGGTCAAAGCGCGCTGGGGTGATCGACCCGCAGCGGCGTTGGCCGGGCGCGACACTGGAAGCGAACGATGACGAATTCTCCGTTGCCGGATTTCTCGAAGATCGAGTGGCAGACGCCGAGCCTTGCGGGCGCCCCCTTCGGCGAGGCCGCCGAGACGCCGGAGGGCATCCGCCTCAAGCCCGCCTACGGCCCCGCCGACATCGAAGGCCTCGACTTCCTGAATACCTATCCGGGGCTCGCGCCATTCCTTCGCGGGCCTTACCCCACGATGTACGTCCAGCAGCCCTGGACCGTTCGCCAATATGCGGGCTTCTCGACCGCCGAGGACTCGAACGCCTTCTACCGCCGCAATCTCGCGGCGGGTCAGAAAGGCCTTTCCATCGCCTTCGACCTCGCCACCCATCGCGGCTATGACAGCGATCACCCGCGCGTGCGCGGCGACGTCGGCATGGCGGGCGTGGCCATCGATTCGATCTACGACATGCGCACGCTGTTCGATGGCATACCGCTGTCGGAAATGAGCGTGTCCATGACCATGAACGGCGCGGTACTTCCGATCCTCGCGCTGTTCATCGTGGCGGGCGAGGAGCAAGGCGTGAAACCCGCGCAGCTCTCCGGCACGATCCAGAACGACATCCTCAAGGAATTCATGGTGCGGAACACCTATATCTATCCGCCCCTGCCCTCGATGCGCATCATCTCGGACATCTTCGCCTATACGAGCGCGAACATGCCGAAGTTCAACTCGATCTCGATTTCCGGCTATCACATGCAGGAAGCGGGCGCGACCGCGGACCTCGAACTCGCCTACACGCTGGCAGACGGCGTGGAATATGCGCGCGCGGGCAAGGCCGCCGGGCTCGACATCGACGCCTTCGCGCCGCGCCTGTCGTTCTTCTGGGCCATCGGCATGAACTACTTCATGGAAGTGGCCAAGATGCGCGCGGGTCGCGCGCTCTGGGCGCGGCTCATGAAGGCCGAGGGCGCAAAGTCGCCGAAGTCCATGAGCCTTCGCGCGCACTGTCAGACGAGCGGCTGGTCGCTCACCGCGCAGGACGTCTTCAACAACGTGACGCGCACCTGCGTGGAAGCCTTCGCGGCGACGCATGGCGGCACGCAGTCGCTCCACACGAACGCGCTCGACGAAGCGCTCGCGCTGCCGACCGATTTCTCGGCCCGCATCGCGCGCAACACGCAGCTTTTCATCGAATATGAAACCGGCACGACCCGCACCATCGACCCGTGGGGCGGCAGCTATTACGTCGAGCGGCTCACCTATGAGCTTGCGAAGAAGGCGTGGGAGCATATCGAGGAAGTCGAGCGTCTCGGCGGCATGGCGAAGGCCATCGACGCGGGCGTTCCGAAGCTTCGTATCGAGGAAGCCGCCGCACGCACGCAGGCCCGCATCGACAGCGGCAAGCAGGTCATCGTCGGCGTGAACAGATATCAGCCGTTGAACGAAGCGCCCATCGAGGTGCTGAAGGTCGACAATTCGGCGGTGCGCGCAGCCCAGATCGAGAAGCTGGAGCGTCTGCGTGGCGAGCGCGACGGTGCGGCTGTCGCGTCGGCGCTCGAAGCGCTCACCAACGCGGCGGCAAGCGGCGGCGGCAATCTGCTCGCGCTCGCGGTCGACGCCGCCCGCGCGAAAGCGACCGTCGGCGAAATTTCAGATGCCCTCGAAAAGATCTATGGTCGCCATCGGGCGGAAACACGTGCCATCTCGGGGGTTTACCGGGCGGAGGTCGGCTCGATGGAAAACAAGGTTCCACATGTCATCGCCTTGTGCGAGGCGTTCGAAAAGGAAGACGGGCGCCGCCCGCGTCTGCTCGTGGCCAAGGTCGGCCAGGACGGCCACGACCGCGGCCAGAAGGTGATCGCGTCCGCCTTCGCGGATCTCGGCTTCGACGTGGACATCGGCGCGCTGTTCGCGACGCCCGCCGAAGTTGCGCGGCAGGCGGTGGAAAACGACGTGCACATCGTCGGCGTGTCGTCGCTGGCGGCGGGCCATCTTACGCTCGTGCCGGAATTGAAGCGCGAACTTGAGGCGCAGGGCCGGCCCGACATCCTCATCGTCGCTGGCGGTGTCATCCCGCCGGATGATTACGAAGCGCTCTACAAGGCGGGCGCGGTGGCGATCTTCGGCCCCGGCACGAACATCGTGGAGGCCTCGGCGGACCTGCTCGGCAAGCTCAACGCGCATCTCGGCTATACGAAGCTAGCTGCGGAGTAAGCACAGAAGGCGTTTTGTAACAGCCTAGAGCGCTGCATCAGCTTCTGGAAACCGCGACATCGAAACGGGCCGCAGCCTCCCGGCAGCTTGCGCTGCGCAGAACCGCCGCAACAACGCGCTCACGAAGATCGCTAGAATGGGGGCGTGTCATCGATGCCGGCCTCCGCCCGGCCAGCATAATGCACAAAAACGGAATCCCCTCCCGATTCGGTGAAGCAAGGAAATGCTCTAATGTAGCGTTAGACTTTTTCAGCGTGGAACACAAAGAACGGCGTTCCGAAGTGGCCCTGCCATGGCCCCCAATAAAGGTGCGCGGTTGCTTTTTTGAAACCGGCTCGCCGTAAAGAGTCAAAAATATCCCACCCGAAATGCTGGAAACACAATGAGCCATCGCCTAAAGGATTCCCGTGGTATTCTGGCGGCTCAATATGATGGACCGTCCCATTCTCGATAACCGCGCGTACATGCGTCTTATCTTGGTGTGGGAAAAAGGGAATACTGAAAACGAGTCCTCCCCCAGTCCGTAGCGTTCGGTTGCACTCTCTGAAGGCCGCGCAGTAGTCTGGGATATGTTCGAATACATCCATTGTGACAATGGCGTCGAACATACGATCTGGAAACGACAAGTGCGTCATATCTTCATGTCGCAACTTGTTTCCATCGCGCATAACGGTCTCGCCTGGTGCTTTGTCGGAACCGAGATACTCGCTTCCAATCAGATTTTTGTAGCGCTTTAGTAACGCCGCATAGGCTGGCGTAACTTGCTCGGCAGTATAGATCGCAGCATCGGCACGCAGACCTAAGCGATCCAGATAGGCAACAACGGCGCGCATTCGGCTATTAAGACCGCAACAACAGCAGGCGTTAATTTCGGTCCATGCTGGTGACACTGATCCAGAACCTAAGCTGCCAAAGTCCCACGTCGCGCGCATCAGGCGTAGCTCACGGCAAGACGCGCACCACGCCGAAAATGTGAATGGATGCCGAGAGCTCATCATAGCGTCATCGATTGCTGCCGTGGCGACTGAGAAAACTGAAATCTCTGTACCAGCAGATCGCCAAGCGTCTCCACTTTCGAACTCGCCGCGCCAGATATCAGGAATGAGCATGACAAGGCTCTCTTGCGTTGGGGATTTTTCTGCTAATCTAGCTTTACAGTTCCTTCAAATATTGCAAGAAACTTCTGCATATTACGAAATATACCAGCCTAGCTCGACATCTTCTCAACAAAAGTTAACACTAACTCGCGGGCGGCGCGGGTTTCGTCGAGGCGCGAGCGCGGCGCGAAGCGCGGCGCCTGCGTGAAGCGCGCGGCATCTCCGGCCTTCGCTGCGAGCGCGAGGCTTCGCACCGCTTCGATGAACTGATCGAGGCTCTGCTTCGATTCGGACTCGGTCGGCTCGATCAGCATGGCGCCGGAAACGACGAGCGGGAAATATACCGTCATCGGGTGAAAGCCCTCGTCGATCAGCGCCTTCGCGAAGTCGAGCGTCGAGACGCCCGTGCCTTTCAGGAAGCCGTCGTCGAACAAGACCTCATGCATCGCGCCCTTCGGGAACGGCAGCGTCAGCACGTCGGCGAGGCGCGCGCGCACGTAATTCGCGTTCAGCACCGCATCTTCGGACGCCTGCCGGATGCCGTCGGCGCCGTGGCTCATCATGTAGGCGAGCGCGCGCACAAACATGCCCATCTGGCCATGAAAGGCTGCGAGACGGCCGAACGGTGCGGCCCCGTCCGGCGCATCGGCTTCGTGTTCCACGAGACGAAACGCATCGCCATCGCGGCGCAAGAACGGCACAGGCGCGTAAGCTGCAAGCGCTTCCGACAGAACCACCGGCCCGGCACCCGGCCCACCCCCGCCATGCGGCGTCGAGAACGTCTTGTGCAGGTTGATATGCATCGCGTCCGCGCCGAGGTCGCCGGGGCGCACCTTGCCCGCGATCGCGTTGAAATTCGCGCCGTCGCAATAGAGATACGCGCCCGCCTCGTGCAGCGCGTCGGCGATCTCGCGGATATGCGGCTCGAACAGCCCGCAGGTGTTGGGGTTCGTCAGCATCATCGCGGCGACGTCCGGCCCGAGCGCCGCGCGCACCGCGTCCACGCTCACGGTGCCGTCCGGCCCCGCCTCGACCGCGCGAACGGTGAAGCCCAAATGCGCCGCCGTCGCCGGGTTCGTGCCGTGGGCCGAGACGGGCACCAGCACGACGCGGCGCGCGTCTGCCTCGCCGCGCGCTTCGAGCGCCGCCTTGATCGCCGCCATGCCGCAGAATTCGCCATGCGCGCCCGCCTTGGGCGACAGCGACACCGCGTGCATGCCCGTGAGTTCGAGCAGCCAGCGCGACAGCTCCGTCATCAGCGCGAGCGCGCCCTGCACGGTCTTCTCCGGCTGAAGCGGGTGGATGTCCGCAAAACCCGGCAGCCGCGCCATCTTCTCGTTGAGGCGCGGATTGTGCTTCATGGTGCAGGAGCCGAGCGGAAATATGCCGGTGTCGATGGAGTAATTCTTCTGACTGAGGCGCACGTAATGACGCATCGTCTCCGGCTCGGAGAGCCCCGGCAGCCCGATGGCGTCGTCTCGCTCAAGGCCGCCGAGCCGCGTCTCCGTTTCCGCCACCTCCTCGAAATCGACTCCGGTGGTTTCCGTCGAGCCGATCTCGAAGATCAGCGGCTCCTCGATCTGAAGCGCGCGATTGCCGGTGAAGGTCGGCGCGGGCGCGGCTGCCGCCTCGACGGCGGGAAGGATCACTTTCGGCATCTCAACCATGGAGCACCTCTTCGAGCGCGGCCCGGAAGGCGGCGATGTCGTCAGGAGTTGTCGTTTCCGTCGCCGCGACGACGATGGCATTCGCGAGCGTCGGCGCGTCCGGCCAAAGCCGCGATGCGGGCACGCCGCCGATGATTCCGCGGTCGGCCAGCGCATCGACCACCGCCGCGCCGGGTTTCGGCGTGCGGATGGTGAACTCGTTGAAGAATGCGGGCGTCATCACGTCCACATCGTCCACGCTTTCGAGCGCCTTCGCCAAGGCCACCGCGTTCGCGTGGTTGATGCGCGCGAGCTTCCGCAAGCCCGCTTCGCCGAGCAGCGTCAGATGCGCCGTGAATGCGAGCGCGCAAAGCCCCGAGTTCGTGCAGATATTGCTCGTCGCCTTCTCGCGGCGGATATGCTGCTCGCGCGTCGACAGCGTCAGCACGAAGCCGCGCCGCCCGTCGTGGTCCACCGTCTCGCCGCAAAGCCGCCCCGGCATCTGGCGCACGAATTTCTTGCGCGCAGCGAACAGGCCGAGATAGGGGCCACCGAAATTGAGGCCGTTGCCGATGCTCTGGCCTTCAGCCACCACGATATCGGCGCCCATCGCGCCCGGCGATTTCAGCGCGCCGAACGACACCGCCTCCGTCACCACGACGACGAGCAGAGCGCCCGCCTCATGAGCCTTTTCCGCGAGAGCGGAAACGTCGGCCACGCGGCCGAAGGCGTCGGGCATTTGCACGACGATGCAGGATGTGTCCTTGTCGGCGTCCGCCTCGAAGCTCGTTGCGGGATCCACCGCCCGCACATCGACCTCGAACCCGCCAAGGCGCGAAACCGTCTCGATCACCGCGCGGTAATGCGGGTGCACCCCGCCCGCGACCACCGCCTTGCCGCGCCGCGTCACGCGATGCGCCATCAGCACGGCCTCGCCCGCCGCAGTCGAGCCGTCATACATGGAGGCATTCGCCACTTCCATGCCCGTCAGCGCGGCGACCTGGCTTTGAAACTCGAACAGATATTGCAGCGTGCCCTGCGCGATTTCCGGCTGGTACGGTGTGTAGGCCGTCATGAACTCCGAGCGCTGGATAATGTGATCAACCGTCGCCGGCACATGATGGTGGTAGGCGCCCGCGCCCGCGAAGAACGGCACCGACGATGCGGGCACGTTGCGGGCGGCAAGCCGCGACAGCACGCGTTCAACCGCGAGTTCGCTTTGCGCGCGGGGCAGATCAGGCAGGTCGCGCTGGAGCGCGCCTTCGGGCACGGCAGCAAAAAGCGCGTCGATGTCGGCTACGCCTGTGGCGGCGAGCATGGCGCGGCGATCCGCGTCCGTGTGGGGAAGATAGCGCATCAGCCCTCCGCGCTCGCATAGGCGAGATAAGCATCCCGGTCCATGAGCTTGTCGAGTTCGCCCGCGTTGGAAAGCGCAAGCCTGTAGATCCACGCGCCCGTCTCGGGCTCCTGATTGATGAGTTCCGGCTTGTCGTTAAGCGCTTCGTTGATTTCGACCACCTCGCCGCTCACGGGTGAGTAGATGTCGCTCGCGGCCTTGACCGACTCGACCACCGCGATGGGCTGGCCCTGCTTCACCTTCTCGCCGAGCTTCGGCAGTTCGACGAAGGTCACGTCGCCGAGCTTGCCTTGCGCGTAGTCCGTAATTCCGACCGTGCCGACGCCGTCCTCGACGCTGATATATTCGTGGTCTTCCGTGTATCTGATGAGCGTCATGGCTTCTGACCTTTGGGTTTTTATGCTTTGCGGACGTAACGATGCGGCACGAAGGGCAGGCTCGCGACGCGCGCGGGCTGGAACGCTCCCCGGATTTCGACAGCAACCGGCGTGCCGGGGGCGCTTGAGCGCGGCGGCACATAGCCGAAAGCGACGGACGCGGCGGCGGTCGGCGTGTAGGCGCCGCTGGTGATCTCGCCGAGGGCCTCGCCCGTTTCGCTTGCGATCTTCATATGCGTGCGTGCGGCGGAGCGGCCTTCGAGGCGAAGCCCGACGCGGACACGCGCCGGACCATCGGCCAGTTCGCGCTGAACGCGTTCCGCGCCGATGAAACCGCCATCGCGCCGACGCCGCTTGCCGATGGAGAAATCGAGCGCAGCTTCCACGGGCGATGTCGTCTCGTCCATGTCTTGCCCGTAAAGCGGAAGCCCCGCTTCGAGGCGCAGCGTATCGCGCGCGCCGAGGCCGATGGCCTCGACTTCGGGGTGAGCGAGAAGGCTGCGCGCGAAGGCTTCGGCGGCATCGGCGGGCACGGAGATTTCAAAACCGTCCTCGCCCGTATAGCCGGATCGCGAGACGAACACAGCCGCGCCGCGCCAATCGAGCGCACCCGCCGTCATGAATGCAAGGCTGGCCGCTTCCGGCAGTTGCCGCGCAAGCACGCGCGCGGCGTCCGGGCCTTGCAGCGCGACGAGCGCGCGGTCCGCCAGCGGCGCGAGCGTCACGGTCGGCGGCAGATGAGCGGCGATGTGCGCGAAATCGACCTCCTTGCGAGAAGCGTTCACGACGAGGAACAGGCCGGTGCCGTCCGCCTCGCGCGTCGCCATCAGATCGTCGATGATGCCGCCTTCGTCGTTGAGAAGTTGTGTGTAGCGGATCTGGCCGCGCTTCAGCCCCGCGATGTCGCCGGGGACGAGCCGCTCGAACGCGGCGGCAACGGTTTCAAAGTCCGCCCCCGTAATCCGCGCCTGCCCCATATGCGACACGTCGAAGAAGCCCGCGCGCTGGCGCACATGCGTATGCTCCTTCACGATGCCGGTTGCATAGGAAACGGGCATCTCGTAACCCGCGAACGGCACAAGCTTCGCGCCAAGCTCGCGGTGGAGCGCGGCAAGCGGCGTCTGGCGCAGCGGCGGCGCGGCTTCGTGGTCTGTGGCGGCGGGGGCAGCGCTCATGGCTGGCGTCTCCGTGTATTCGAGGCTCCGCTTGCGCGGTCATGAGCCCCCTCTGTCACGGAACCTGAGAGATTTCACCGGCACGGCCGCGAGGCGGAAGGCCGGTCTTTACCCCATCGGTGAGCCGCCTTGGCGGGCGGCTGCTTTCCAGAGTGCTGTCTGCGCGCGGTCCTTTTTGCCTGAGAGTTTCCGGGGCGGTTGCTCCTTCGGCGCCAGCCTGGGCTGGTCTCTCCCGCATGCATCGGTCAGCACGTCTTAAGTCGCCCGCCCGTGGCCGCCTGTCAACCACCCGGCGGATAGAAAGTTCTTGATAGCGGACACCGCGTCGCGCCTGCGCCTTCAGGGCCGCGCGCCGCAAGCTTCGCGATAGGTTGGCAACGCTTGGTGTCACACCGTAGAAAGGGCTCGTTCCGAAAGGCGAATGATGCCCGTTATGGCGTTAAATGCCTGCCGTCAGATGCTCAAAGAGACTTCGAGCGGGCGGTGTCAGATCGCACTCGCGGCGCGCACATACCGAAAGTCTGCGCGTGGCCCATTCGTCCTGAAGGCGAATGATGGAAATCTTCGCAGAAAGCCTGTATCGACGCGCGGCTGACTCGGGGACGATGCCTATCCCCACACCTTCGCCAGCCATGCGGCAGATGCCATCGAAGCTGCGGAGCGCCACACGGCTCTTGAGTGTCGTTCCGAGCCTCATCGCATGAGCGTCGATATGATCCTGCAAGGCGCCGTCAGCAAGGCGGATGAAGCGGTGGGCGAGCAGATCGGCGAAACAGACTGGCCGCCCCTTGGCAAGGGCGTGCCCCCGGGCGGCCACCACCACGAGCCGGTCGATCGCAAACGGCCGCAAAACGAGATCGCCGGTTTCGACCGCTCGCGAGAGAATGCCGATTTCGGCAAAGCCCGCCGCGACACTTCGGGCAATTTCGCTGCTCTGTCGCTCCTTCAACTCAACATCGGCCTGAGGATGTGCGCCCATCCACTGCGCCAGCAGCCGGGGCAGAAACTCGGTAATGGCCGCCGTGTTGGCGAAAACACGAACGGTGGCGCGCAGCCCTTGCGCGTATTGGCCGAGTTCGCCCCGCATCTGAGCCATCTGGTGCAGGATCGTACGCGCGTGGTGGGTGAGCGCTTCACCGGCTTCCGTTGGCGTTACGCCTCGTCGGCCCCGCGTTAGCAGCGTTACCTCGCCTGCCGCTTCCATATCGCGCAGTCGCTCGCTTGCCGCCGGGAGAGAGAGGCCGGCGTTCGCCGCGCCATGCGTTATGCTGCCGGCATCCACCACAGCGAGAAACAGGCGAAGATCGGTCAGGTCGAACCGCATCCATCAAGCATATCCCACGATCAGACTTCGGGCCAGCCGAAGTCAGCCATCGGCAAATCCGCATTGCCGTTTTCCTTCGGAGAGTTAAACCGACGCCATGTTCGATAAACACTCCCTCGCTGCAATCCTTGCGACGTTTTTTGTGGCTGGTGTCGTTAAAGGCATCACCGGGATGGGTTTGCCTACCGTGGCGATGGGCGTACTCGGTTCCCTCGTCTCACCGCTGGCTGCGGCAAGCCTGTTGATCGTCCCCTCATTCATTACCAATGTCTGGCAGCTTCTGGCCGGGCCCGGTATCGGGGAACTCGCTTGGAGACTTTGGCCGATGATGTTGGCGATCGTCGCAGGGACCGCGATCGGCTCATCATGGATCGCAAGCGGGGACACGCATCTTACGAGTTCCCTCCTTGGCGTCGCGCTGGTTATATATTCGGCGTACACGCTTCTGGCCCGCCAGTTCAATGTTCCGCGACGCATCGAACCTTGGCTGTCGCCCGTGATCGGCGGGACGACAGGCATTGTCACTGGCGGAACCGGCGTGTTTGTCATCCCGGCCGTGCCTTATCTGCAAGCGCTCGGCCTAGGAAAAGACCATCTCGTTCAGGCGCTCGGATTGTCCTTCACGGTTTCCACCCTTGCGCTGGCGGCGGGTCTCGCTGTGCGTGGCGCATTTCAGCTGAATGACATCGGCCTGTCGGCACTCGCTGTCGTGCCCGCGCTCGCTGGTATGTGGACGGGCCAGATCGTGCGTTACAGGATTAGCTCCCGGACGTTCCGCCGCGGGTTCCTGGTTTGCCTTTTGCTTCTCGGAAGCGAAATGGCACTCAGGCCGCTATTCTAGGCATAGCCCCCTCACCAGCCCGCGTAGCCGAAGCCGAAGGTCTGCGTCTTGTCGCCGTTGGCCTTCGACAGCACGCTCGCCACGTCGGCGCGCAAGGGCCCGAGCGGCGAATCCCAGATAAGGCTGAAGCCGGTGGAGGCGCGCAGCTTCGACGAATTCGTGGTGACGAGCGTGTTCGACGTGCCGTTCGCCGCCGCATACGCCTTCGCGAAACTGGCGGCGTCGGTGCCGAACATCGTGCCCGCGCTCGCGAACACCGCGCCGGACAGGCCGAGGTCGGTCGGCAGGAACGGGATCGGGAAACGCAGTTCCGCCGTCGCCGAATAGAACTGCGTGCCGCCGAGCGCGTAACCCGTCGTCGCGTCGCGCGGGCCGAAGCTCTTGAAGCCCGCGATGGTTTCGCTGCCCTTGTAGAACGCATCGACCACGCGCACGCTCTGCCCGCCCCAGCCGGTGATGTTGCCCGCCTGCGCGCGGCCCGCGAGCACGATCTCCTGCGAGATGGGATAATAGGCGCGCGCCTCGCTGGTGGAGCGGATGTAGTTCACGTCGCCGCCCGCGCCCGCGAGATCCTGCACGCCCTTGAAATAGAAGCCGCGCGTGGGCTTCTTCTTGCTGTCGCGCGTGTCATAGATCATGTTGTAGCCGATGGACGAGATGACCGACGTGCCCTTGATCTCTTTCACGGCGAGCGAGGCGTCGTCGTCCACGCCATACACGCGGTCCATCATCAGCGTGTAGTTGATCCCGGTGGAAAACTCCTCGGTGATCGGAAAGCCGAAGCGCGTGGTGCCGCCGACGCGGAAATCCTTGTAGCCTGCGACCGTGTAGCCCGCGCTTTCGGTGTAGTCCGCCGACTTCGCGAAAGCATCGAGGCCGAACGACATGTTGCGGTCGAGAAAGCGCGGCTCGGTCCAGCTCACGTTGAACGCGCCGTTGCCCGAAAGGCTGCCCGACAGCTTCACCTGAAGATACTGCCCCGTGCCCATGAGATTGCGCTCGGTATACTCCACCTCGCCGATGATGCCGTCGTTCGAGGAATAGCCCAGCGCGAAACCGAGATTGCCCGTCTCGGCCTCCGTCACCTTCAGCGCGATGTCCACGCGGTCGGGCGCGCTGCCCGGCTGCCTCTCGACCTTCACATCCTTGAAGAAGCCCGTGCGCATCACGCGCTGACGGCCCTGCTCGACCATGAGCTTGTTATAGGCGTCGCCCTCCGCCACGCGGAACTCGCGGCGAATGACCTCGTCCTTCGTGGCGGTGTTGCCGCTGATCTCGACGCGCTCGATATAGACGCGCGGGCCGTCTTCCACGACGAAGGCCACGGAAATGGTGCGCCGTAGGGGATCGCGGTCGATGCGCGGGCGCACCTGTGCGAACGGCGCGCCGGCCTCGGCTGCGGCTTTCGTCAGCGCCTCCACCGATTTGTCGACGAGTTCGGCGTTGTAGATGTCGCCCGGCTTGCCCTTGATGGCGGCGGCGAGCGCCTTCGCGTCGAGGCCATGCGCGGTCGCCTCCACGTCGAGACTGCCGAAGGTGTAGCGCGCGCCCTCTTCGAGCGTGAAGGTAAGGAAGAAGCCCTGCTTCTCGGCATCCATGTCGGCGGTGGCGGAAAGCACGCGCATGTCGGCGAAGCCGCTCTTCACGTAGAAACGGCGCAGAAGCTCACGGTCGAGATTGAGGCGGTCGGGATCGTAGACGGAGGAATTGCGAAGGAAATCGAGAAGCCCTGACTCGGTCGTGGTGATCTCTTTTCGAAGTTCCGCGTCGGAGATCGACGCGTTGCCGATGAAGTTGATGCCGACGACCTTGATCTGCGGCCCCTCGTTGATTTCGAACACCACGTCTACGCGGTCGCGCTCGCGGTCGATGGTCTTGGCCTCGACCTGCGCCGCGTAATAGCCCTGCCTGCGATAGGCGGTAAGAACGCTCTGGACATCGACTTCGGCGCGCGCTTTCGAGAAGGTGCCGCCCGCCTTGAGTTGCACCTCCTTCGCCAGCGTGTCGGACGTGACGTCCTTCGCGCCCTCGAAGGCAACGCGGGCCACGAGCGGATTTTCGGCAACCTTCACGATGAGCGCACCGCCCTGCATGGCGAGCGATGCATCGCGGAACTGGCCCGTCTGGAACAGCGCCTTCACGCTGTCGTCGGCCTTGGCCGGGTCGTAGCGGTCGCCGGGCTTGAAAGACAGGTAATGCAGGACGGTTTCAGGCTCGATCCTGCTTGTGCCGACCACGTTTATGGTACGGATCACGGCACCGTCGGCCGCAGCCGACGCTTGCCTCGCGAAGGATGCCGCAGCAACGAACACGCCGAAAACGAGAAGCCAGGAAACGAACCCGGCCGCGACTTTTACTTTCCACGAGGACGGACGCTCCTCGCACGCTCTGCAACTTGCCATGCAGGCAAGCGAGCCTCAGCTTTATGACGCGAGCGTGGCCGAAGCCTATCGCCTTGGCGGGCACCTGCGCCAAGCCTGTTCTGAGTGGCCGCTTGCCGGCGCAAATACCGCGAAGCGGTTTCACCCTTCGGGTCCAAGCTCCTACGTGAGCGGACCGGAAGGGAGTCTTGAGGCCCTCGGCGGGGCCTCAGTCCTCAACACGATTACGCCGCGTTTTTGGGACGCCTGCCCCGGCCCTTGGCGGCTGTTTTCGGTGCGGTCGCAGGAGCCGACTGAACGGGGCTTGCGGGCTTAGCCGCGTTGCGCTGGCCGAGGCCCATGCTTTTGGCGAGGTTCGAGCGCGCTGCCGCATACGCCGGCGCCACCATGGGATAATCGTGCGGCAGGCCCCATTTCTCGCGATACTCTTCAGGCGAGAGATCGTAATGAGTCTTGAGATGCCGTTTGAGCGATTTGAACTTCTTGCCGTCTTCAAGGCAGATGATGAAATCCTGCGTCACGGATTTCTTGACCGGGACAGCGGGCGTCAATTCCGGCTTCACCGGTTCCACGGCCTGCGTCGCGGCTTTGCTGAGCGCCGCATACACCGAACCAATAAAGTCCGGAAGCTTGTCGGCGCTGATCACGTTGTTCGCGACATAGGCCGCCACCACATCTGCCGTGAATGAGGTCAGTTCGATTTCGTTGCTGTCTACCATGAGTCCCAGGCTTCTGCTGTTGGCGCGAAAGTATATCTATTTTGTACGCGCCAGTTTTTGTCATCGGGTTCTTGACGCCTCTTACAGATGTTGGCGAGTAAAGGGTAGCCCATTGTGCACCATCCGGTATATTTTTGTGGATGACGGACGGGAGAGTCGCTCGTGTTGATCTGGATCACGCACGGGTATACAGCGCCAGGAAACCCTTCGATCTGCGCCGCGCCCCGGCGGCATCAGGACCTGGACGATTAACCCTCGCCGCGCGCGGATCGGGGGTTCAGGTCGAAACGCGATCTCCACCACGGGCCTGCGCCACCTGCTGCCCGCATCTCGCGCCAGCTGTTCGCTGTCGCCGAAAGCCTTGCCGAACCGCGCGCAAAGCACCGGAAGCAGGTCGAACGCCGGAAGCGTCGCGTCGAAATAGAGCCGGGCTTCGGCTCGACGAGGCGCATGGCCCTTTCGCGCCTGCAGCCGCTCCAGAACCTGCTGGCGCGCGAAATAAACGTCCGTCCGGCCGCTGAAACGGCGGTCACCAGCGACAAGCCATGGCGTGAAAGCGACCGCGTATATTTGAGCCCCGGCGTGCCATCGAGCGCGGTCTCGCTGGGGTAAGCGACATCTACCGGCGATCAGGCGCCCGCAAGCGTCGCGATCCGCACGTGCTTTTTGGTGATGTCGGGGACGGCAAGCACTCGCACGTCATGGAGGCGGTCGCCAACCTTGGCGACCGCGAGGACATGGCTCTGAGTTCGTTGATGCTGCTGGAGGCTCGGAACGGCCTCAGGTGATGACATCCGGCCGAGCGCGGCCGGTGCGTTCGCGCAAATCCGCCAGTTCATCGGCTGTCGCGATGAGGTCGGCGAGCGCCTCCTGTGTATCCAGCGCCAGACGGGCCGGATCGGCCTCATAGCGCTCGATGTATACGCGGAGCGTCGACCCTGTCGTGCCCGTCCCCGACAAGCGAAAGACAATCCGGGCGCCGCCTTCGAAGAAGACGCGCAGCCCCTGATTCCCGGAAACGCTGCCGTCCACCGGATCTGTGTAGCTGAAATTGTCCGCCTTGACGACGCGACGACCGTGCACCGTAGTCCCCGCGAGGCTCCCCAGGCGTGCCTCAAGCCCGCTCATCAACCCCTGCGCGGCGGGCGTATCGAGCCCCTCATAGTCGTGGCGTGTGTAATAGTTGCGCCCGTAGGTTGCCCAATGATCCTTCGCGATTTCGGCCACGCTCTGGCCACGCACGGCAAGAATGCTCAGCCACAGAAGAACCGCCCAGATGCCGTCCTTCTCGCGCACATGGTTGCTGCCGGTGCCTGCGCTTTCTTCGCCGCAGATCGTGATGCGCCCGGCGTCCAGCAGATTGCCGAAGAACTTCCAGCCGGTGGGCGTCTCGTAGCAGGCCACGCCGAGCTTTTCCGCGACGCGATCCACCGCACCGCTCGTTGGCATGGAGCGGGCGACACCGGCGATGCCGTTGCTATAGGCCGGGGCGAGATGCGCATTTGCCGCGAGAATCGCGAGCGAATCCGAAGGCGAGATGAAAATGCCGCGCCCGATGATAAGGTTGCGGTCGCCGTCGCCATCCGAAGCTGCGCCGAGATCGGGCGCGTCGGGGCTCATCATCAGGTCGAGCAGTTCCTTGGCGTGCACGAGATTCGGGTCCGGGTGATGGCCGCCGAAATCGGGGCGCGGGGTGCCGTTGCGCACGGTGCCAGGGGCCGCACCAAGCTCACGCTCGAAGATGGCGTGGGCATAGGGGCCGGTGACGGCGTGCATGGCATCGAACGCAAGCGTCAGGCCCGATGCGAATGCCGCCCGGAGTGCCGGAAAGTCGAACAGCTCGCGCATGAGCTCCACGTAGTCCGCGACGGGATCGATCACCTCGACCCTGGTATCGCCCAGCCGATGGCTGCCGATACGGTCGAGGTCGATGTCGGGCGTGTCGAGCGTGAGGATTTCATCGATCGACAGTGTCGCGGCATAGATCGCGTCGGTGATCTTTTCCGGCGCTGGGCCACCATTCGCGGCGTTGAACTTGATGCCGAAGTCGCCGTCCGGCCCACCCGGATTATGGCTGGCCGACAGGATCAGCCCGCCGAACGCCTTGTGCTTGCGGATGACGCACGAGGCAGCGGGGGTGGACAGGATACCGCCCGCGCCAACCAGCAGGCGCCCGAAGCCGTTGGCGGCAGCGATACGGATGACGGTCTGGATCGCTTGCGCGTTGTAGAAGCGTCCGTCGCCACCCACCACCAGCGTCACGCCGCCGAAGCCTTCGGGAGGCCGGACCGCGTTGAACACCGATTGCACGAAGTTCGCGAGGTAGTGCCCTTTGGCGAACTCGGTCACCTTCTTGCGCAGCCCGCTCGTGCCGGGCTTCATGCCCTCGATCGGGGTGGTTGCGATTCGCTGGATTTCCATATCGGCTCCGCAGGGCGTTGATCGGGATTTGCATAACCCGTCCCGCCATTTTACGCCAGTCGGGATCATGACGCGCCTTTTCGATGCGAAGCGATGACACCAAAGGCGCGCGATCCGATGGCGGCTGCCAGCAGGCTATGAATCGAATGCAAAACAGTGACCGGAGGCGTAACGAAAGCCGACCGGCACACGGAAACAGCCGGCATTTCCAGATCGACAAATGTCGCGAGCGCCTCTTGCCTAGACGTGCCGCTTCGCGACATCGGCCCCTTGCGCTACAAATTTTCCCTTTTGCACGCCGCTCAGTTCTGAGTGATCGCGAACTGGAATTCGATAAATATGCGATTTTTTGAAAGAAACATAATACACGCCGCCATCCAATAACAGATATTTTCCATGCTTCCGCCACATCAAACAAAATGATCTTTATTTCCAATTCGGATGCTCGAAGACGTTTTTTGCGTGTATGTTAGTCGCTACATACCGGGCCCCGGCTGACTTGCCCCACGAAAGTGCTGAATAAAATATGTCTGCACCTGTAGAAGAATTGGATCGTCCGACCGAGCGAAAAAAGCTCGCCGAGGCGCTGAATAACGCTTTGTTCTCCATAGAGGACTTGCCGACACGTATCGCCGCGATTGAAAATTCTATCGATGGCCGAATTTTATTCTCAACCAGCCTTGGCATTGAGGATCAAGTCCTTCTTCACGCTATCGCCAAGGCGCGGTCTCGCATCGAGGCATTCACACTCGATACCGGCCGGCATTTCCCCGAGACTTACGACATTCTTTCGCGCAGCGAGCGCGTTTTCGGCACCCGTATCCGCGTCGTATTTCCCGATGCTGGCGACGTCGAGGACCTTGTCGCGCGCGATGGCATTTTCGGCTTCCGTTATTCGGTCGACCAGCGCAAGGCGTGCTGTAACGCTCGCAAGGTGCTGCCTCTTCAGCGCGCGCTCGAAAACGCGGCCGGGTGGGTGACGGGCGTTCGCCGCGAGCAGTCCACGACGCGGGGCGAAACGCCTTTCGCCGCGTTCGACGGACAGCAGAACCTGATCAAGATCAACCCGATCGCCGACTGGACGCTCGAACGAGTAGAAGCCTACGTCGCAGAGCACAACGTGCCGGTGAATGCGCTTCATGCGCACGGTTTCCCGTCCATCGGGTGCCAGCCTTGCACGCGCGCCATCGAGCCGGGAGAGGACATCCGCGCCGGCCGCTGGTGGTGGGAAGACGAAAACCGCAAGGAATGTGGCCTGCACAACCGACCTGGCGGGTCGAGAAACCTTTAATTCGCTTCGAGAGACCTTCAGCCCGATGACCAAACCTCTATCCCATCTCGACCTGCTCGAAGCGGAAAGCATTGCGATCCTTCGCGAATCTGCCGCGCAGTTCAAGAAGCTCGTCTTCCTCTATTCGGCGGGCAAGGACTCGACCGCGCTCCTTCATCTCGCGCGGAAGGCATTCTGGCCGCAGAAGCCGCCCTTCCCGCTGCTCCACGTCGATACGACCTGGGAATTCAAGGAAGTGATCGAGTTTCGCGACCGCAGCGCCGAGCGCTTCGGCTTCGATCTTCTCGTGCATATCAACGAGGACGGCGTCGCGCGCAACATCAACCCCGTCGACTATTCACCCTCGGTCTACACCGACGTGATGAAGACGGTCGCGCTCCGTCAGGCGCTCGACAAATACGGCTTCGACGCGGCCATCGGCGGCGCGCGCCGCGACGAGGAAGCGAGCCGCGCCAAGGAGCGCGTCTTTTCACTCCGCTCGCCCGGCTATCGGTGGGATCCCCGCAAGCAGCGCCCCGAAATGTGGAACATCCTCAATGGCCGTCTCGGTCAGGGGGAGACGATGCGCATTTTCCCGCTGTCGAACTGGACCGAAAAGGACGTGTGGCGCTACGTCGCCCGCGAGAAGCTCGATGTCGTGCCGCTCTACTTCGCAAAAGAGCGCCCCGCAATCGAGCGCGACGGGCAGGTTTTCGTGATCAACGACGATCGGCCTTTCCTGAAGCCGGGTGAAACGCCGCGCCTCATCAAGACGCGCTTCCGCACGCTCGGCTGCTGGCCCGTAACCGCAGCCGACAAGTCGGAAGCGTCCGATATCGATGCCGTTCTCGACGAAGTTCTGAATGCGCGCAACTCCGAGCGTCAGGGCCGCCTCATCGATCACGACGCAGTCGGCGCGATGGAGCGCAAGAAGGAAGAGGGATACTTCTGATGCGCCTTGACACATCCGATGCGTTTGCCGGCGCCGAGCCGGCTTCAGAAACAGAAGCCTACAGGAAGCCTCCCGTGACAGAGCGCAAGACAGCCCAGGAACTGAACGGCATCGTCCGCCTTCTGACTTGCGGTTCGGTGGATGACGGCAAGTCCACGTTGATCGGCCGCCTTTTGTGGGATGCCTCGCCGCTTTACGACGATCAACGCGAGAAGCTTCTCAAGGAGACCGCGAGCCTCCACGGCGCGAGCCGCCCCGACTTCAGCCGCCTTGTGGACGGGCTCGTCGCAGAGCAGGAGCAGGGCATCACCATCGACATCGCCTGGCACTATTTCGACACGCCGCATCGCCGCGTCGTCATCATCGACTCGCCGGGTCATGAGCAATACACCCGCAACATGGCGACGGGCGCTTCGCATGCCGACGTCGCCGTGCTGCTCGTCGACGCGCAGGCAGGCGTCAAGCGGCAGACGCGCCGCCATCTGGCGATCCTCGACCTCGCGGGCGTTCGCAAGGTCGTGCTCGCCGTCAACAAGATGGATCTGATCGACTGGAACAGGGAGCGCTTCGACGCCATTGTCGACGATTTCGCGGGTTCCGTCGCGCGCTTCCCGAGGCTGTCCTGGATCGCGATCCCGGTTTCGGCGCTGAACGGCGACAACGTGGCGACGCGCTCGCAGGCGATGAAATGGTACAAGGGGCCGACATTCGTCGAGCACCTCGAAACAGTCGGTTCCCGCGCGGACAACGCACACGAGTCGTTCCGCATGCCGGTGCAGCTTGTGTTGCGCGACGGCAAGGGCTTTCGCGGTTTTGCCGGCCGCATCACGGCGGGGACGATCCATGTCGGAGACGCCGTCTCCGATGCGCTCTCGGGCCGGTCGAGTACCATTGCCAGCATCCGTACGATGGACGGGGATCTGGAGGCAGCGCGCAGCGGCCAATCCGTGGTGATCGAACTTGCCGATCATATCGATGTCAGCCGTGGCAGTGTGCTGACGACCGAAAAGGGCGAGGTACGGACAGGGCGCAGGCTCGAAGCGCGCATCGTCTGGCTCGCTAACGAAGCCTATTCCCCAACGCAGGGCTATCTGCTGCGAACTCCCACGGACATGGTTCCGGTCGCATCGCTGAAGATTCTCGGCCGCCTTGACCTCGACACGCTGGAATTGAACGAAGCCGCGACGCTTGAACCGAATGACATCGCCAAGGTGCAGGTCGATCTCGCGCGGGCCGTTGCCGCCGATCGCTTCACGGACCATCGCGGCACGGGCGCATTCGTGCTCGTCGACGCGGTGACGGGCGCCGCCGTGGCCGGCGGCGTCATCCGCGAAGTGAGCGCGGGCGTTGCCGCAGACAAGGGTGCGTTCCTGCTGTCGAGCGAGCTTTTGTGGCGCGGTCTCTGCTCCGACCTTGCCAACACCGAAGACACGGAAGGCGAGTTCCGCCGCCGTGCGAACGAGGTGGCGATCATCCTGCGCGCGGCGGGGGTTTCCGTGGAGTTTGCGGCATAGGCAAGGGCCGCACATCATCTTCAAGGGAACGCATTTGTTGGACCTTTCGCCCGGAATTGAAGCATTCCGGGCGAAATGATCGATAGCTTTTGCTCGGCGTCGTCCGCAAATCGGGCACCGGCTCGACGCCGTCCATTTCAAGTGTCGATCGGCGTGCGAGAATCGGGTGCGATTTCACGCAGACTGATTCCGGTCTGATTGGTTCGCCGCAATCGGATCGGCAAACTTCTCAGAGTAACGAGGCGGATTCACCGATCAGGTTGATTCAACCTGATCGGCTCCGGCTTTAACGATTGTCCGGCTGAGAGCGAACGGCCGACAGTCCCAACGCGGAGATTCGATAGGGCCGCCCGGCCACGGACTGAATAAGTCCGCGACGACGCAGTTTATTGAAGACGTCGAGTGAGCAATCGACAAGACGATACCCGTCGCGGGTGATGCACTCGACCGAGATTATGGATTTGCCGTTTCGGACATGACGAATATATCCGCCTTGTGCCAAGGCGTGCAGCGTCCGCTGCTCGTATTTCGAGATATTCATTGGAAGACTCGATGCAAAGACCGCAATAGCCTGCCGCGCCAGGACTGCAAAAGCAGCCCGACTATTTCGGCAAGCGCGTGGTGTTCGCTTCAGCGCGAACAATCAGCGGCCTGTGACAATCTCCAGCATCCAGCCTCCATGAGAGGCAGGCATTAAGCCTCCGATATGGGGCGAAGTCAATTCGGTACGGGAGATTTTGCATCTACCGGCTTTGCGGATTTCTCACCACGGTGGCCCGCATGATCGGCATGCGCCGTTCTCTCGGAAAATGCATGTGGAAGACGGATGACTGGAACGAGTCTCCGGATCGCAGGCCGGATGCGCCTATTCGATCGCCGCGCCGGGCTCGCTTTTTGCCGTCTTGATCGTGAAGGACGTCTTCACCGAGCTGACATTGGGCGCCGCGGTCAATTCACGGATGATGAAGTTCTGGAAGGTCACGAGGTCGGGCGCGACGCACTTCAGCAAGAAATCGGTGTCGCCCGAGAGCATGAACGCTTCCCGCACAATTTCCCACTGGCGAATGCGGGCCTCGAAGGCTGAAAGATCGGCCTCCGACTGGCTTTCGAGACGCACGAAGGCGAAAGCCGTCAGATGAAAACCGAGGCGCGGAAGATTGAAAACGGCATGATAACCGGCGATGATGCCGGAGCGTTCCAGCTCCCGAACGCGCCTGAGACACGGCGGAGCGGAGAGCCCGACCCTGGCAGCCAGTTCGACATTGGTTATGCGACCGTCCCTTTGCAACTCGGCAAGGATCTTCCAATCGGTCGCATCGAGTTTCGTTGGAATAGTCGAGTCATCCAGTGTTCGCACCGACGCCATTGGGATTCCCTCGGGCTGTTGGCCAATCCCGCCCAGCAGGATATGTGGTGGCTGCTCTGTTGCAACGCAACAGTTTTTGATCTCAACGTTGGCGCAGCAGCAAAAAAGTCAGCGGCGGTTTCGCGTTTGGTCCCGTCAGCACGGGCTTGACCGAATCGCCTTGGCAGCGGACGCCCCAGCGCCTATTTTGCGATGCGAAATGCTAATTCAGAAGGGATGAGCTTGCAATGGCGGCACGTCATCACAGGGTGATCATTGTCGGGTCGGGTCCAGCGGGATACACTGCGGCGATCTATGCGGCTCGCGCCATGCTGAAGCCGCTCCTGATCGAGGGCATGCAGCCCGGCGGCCAGCTCACCACCACGACCGAGGTCGAAAATTATCCGGGCTTCGCCGAGCCGATCCAGGGGCCCTGGCTCATGGAGCAGATGCGGGCGCAGGCATTGCATGTCGGCGCGGAGATCGTCCAGGATCTGATTACGTCGGTCGACTTTTCGCGTCTTCCGCTCGTGCTCAACGGCGACAGCGGCGCAACCTATCGCGCGGAATCCGTCATCATATCGACGGGCGCCCAGGCCCGCTGGCTCGGCATTCCGAGCGAACAGGATTTTCGCGGCTACGGCGTGTCGGCCTGCGCCACATGCGACGGCTTCTTCTATCGCGGCAAGGATGTGCTCGTGATCGGCGGCGGCAACACGGCGGTAGAAGAAGCGCTGTTCCTCACGAAGTTTGCGAAAAGCGTTACCGTGGCGCATCGCCGCGATTCCTTCCGCGCCGAGAAGATCCTCCAGACGCGCCTGTTCTCCAACCCTAAAGTCAAGGTGCTCTGGAACACCGTACTCGACGAGGTGGTGGGCAACGACAACCCCAGGGCGGTGACAGGCGCGCGACTTCGCGATACGGTAACGGATGAGGTAACGCTGTTGCCGGTGGATGGAATATTCATCGCAATCGGCCATGCTCCGGCGACGGAAATATTCAAGGGACAGCTCGATACTACGTCCGGCGGGTATCTCGTCACGGCAGCGAAGTCGACCGCCACGAATATCGCCGGCGTTTTCGCGGCGGGTGACGTGACGGACGACACCTATCGCCAGGCCGTGACAGCGGCAGGCATGGGGTGCATGGCCGCTCTGGACGCGGAGCGCTATCTCGCGAGTTTGGAAACACTTGCGCAGGCGGCCGAGTAAGGCCGCGCGGCGCGTATAAAAGGGCCCGGCACTCCGCATGGATTGGGACAAGCTCAGGATTTTTCACGCCGCGGCGGAGGCTGGAAGCTTCACGCATGCGGGCGAGACGCTGGCAATCAGCCAGTCCGCCGTGAGCCGGCATATCGCCTCGCTCGAACGCGATCTCAACGTGCCGCTGTTCCACCGTCATGCGCGCGGCCTTGTCCTCACCGAGCAGGGCGAACTTCTCTATCGCACGGCGCAGGAGGTGTTCTCGAAGCTCGCCACGACGCAAATCCTGCTCGCCGACAGCCGGGGCAAGCCGAACGGCCAGTTGAAGGTCACGACGACCATGGCGCTCGGCACGGGCTGGCTCACACCCCGCCTCAACGAGTTCATGAAGCTCTATCCGGACATTCAGCTTCAGCTCATCCTTGATGACGAAACGCTGAACCTCACCATGCGCGAGGCCGATGTCGCCATCTGGTTCGGCCCGCCGTCCCAGCAGGATCTCGTTCGGCGCAAGCTGTTCACCGTGCATTTCCACGTCTACGCCTCGGTGGACTATGTGAAACGGAACGGACGGCCGCGCAATCTGGAAGACCTGGATCGCCATCGTATCCTGACCTATGGAGGCGTGCTGCCCAGCCCCTTCAAGGAGATGAACTGGCTTGAAACAGCAGGCCGCGACGGCCGCACCCTGCGAGAGCCATCGGTGCGCATCAACAGCCTTCTCGCGCTGCGCGAAGCCGTGTTGCAGAGCGTCGGCATTGCCGTGCTGCCGGACTATCTTGCGAAAGATCATCCGCGTCTCGTCAATGCCCTGGAAGAGGCCGAGATGCCGATCTTCGATACCTACTTCGTCTATCCCGCCGACCTCAAGGACACCAAACGCGTGAACGCGTTCCGCGACTTCCTTGTCGAGAAGTCGCGCGAGTGGTCTTTCTAGCGGTCCAGTTCCGACCTTTGCATCCGTTTGCAGCACGCTCGCGAGCAAATGTCAGGATCGAAAGGGCCTCTGGCAACGCCATAATTTTGTGAAGCTTTCGAGTCCGACACTTGAGCGAGAGCCGCCGCAGCAACCGGGACTCAAACGTTCAAATTCGCTCCGCTGGCGTTGCCGAAGACGCCGGTTCCACCCGCCCGCCCTTCGATAGGTCTGAGGCTTTTTTGCCACAGATGTGGTCGAACAGTCCGCGCTTCCCCATGAAGCGTCTTGCGCGGTCTTCGCTCCAGCGGCCGCGATCCTTTACAATTTATGAGTAGCGTTGATTCGCGTCGCTTCCCGCGATGCGGGCGATGACAGTCCTGCGTAGAGCACTTTCCGAACCCGAAGAGTCGTTTCCTCGGGTTGATCTGGCTGTACGAGGCGAAGCATGAAGCTTTTTCATATTATAGCAAACGCTCAGAACATGCGGGCGTTCAGCAATATGGGGCAGGTGTTCGGCTTCAGCGACGAGATCATGGCGCAAACCGTCCGCTACTTCATTCCCCCGATCTCCAAAGCCATCGAAAAGCGTTCGCAGACGCCTGAGGGAGTGATCTCGCTCCTTGAGTTGCTTGGCTCGCGCCGCTACGACCGCTTCCTCGACGACCCTCGCATTTTCGGTCACCCGCAGATTGCGAAGGAAGGCCAGCGCCTGCTCGAATTCCTGTTCGAGCGCGAGGCGAGGCTTCAGAAGATCGTCGAAAACCGTGCGCGCGTGCTGCCGGTCGATGCCGCCACGCTCCGGCGTCTGTTTCCATTCATCGCCGTGTTGGTGATGGGCGCGGTGGAGGTTCGCACGCGGCGGCCCCTCGGCGTCATCCTGCATCGCGTGGCGAAGGGCGAGACCGACGACCGCGCCATCGCCAACCCGTTCATTGCGCTCGCCCAGCATCTGCGCAAGCAGGAGAAGCAGGAGCGCGACGGCCGCAGACGCCGCCTTTTCTCGTTCTTCGGCGTCACGCAACCATCGCCCCAGCCTGCGAAGGCTCAGGCGGGCGCGGCAGGCGGCTTGTTCGAGTCGGCGTGAAGCTCGCGCGACGCTGCAAAGCCTAAATCCGCCCCGGAACGCCCGGAGCGCAATCCAAGCTTTCAGAGCCCGAGCCGATCTGATTGAAACGCAATCGGATCGGTAAACGGTTTCATCTTGAAGTTCGGATCCGGTTCTAAAGTGTGAAGCTCATTCCGTCGGCGGCAATATCCCAGCCGGCTTCGCGAACCATCATCGCGGCGGAGCTGTTCGCGTCGAGAATGGGATTCGTTGTGTTGATATGGATGTAGATCTTGCGCTTGATCTTTGAGCGGCTGAACGCGTCGAGCGAGCCGTTCGGCCCCATGATGGGCACATGCCCCATGCGGCGCCCGGTCTTCTCCCCCACCCCCGCATCGCGCAGTTCGCCGTCATTATAAACGGTGCCATCGAAGAAGAGACAAGCCGCACCGCCAACTCGGTCCAGCAGATCCTCGTCGATAGAGGCGCAACCCGGGATGTGGAAAAGCGTGGCGCCTTCTCGGTCGGTTATTCGCAGACCGATATTTTCCCCCGAGATCAGCCCCGTCTCTGGAGTTTCGTCACCTTGTTCATGATAGAGCGGGATCTTGCCCGGCACCGCGAAGGGCTCGAACGTCAGCCCATCGAGCGGCGTCACCTTTTCTCCCGGCCTGACAGCGATGCGTTCCACGAGATCCAGCGCCAGCACGTCGAAGATGCGGTTGTCGCCGATGATCGCGAGCACAGCTTCCGACGCATACAGCCGGAGCGGCTGACGTTCCCGCAGGGTGAGTAATCCGGCAATGGCATCGACGTCGGCATTGGTGAGGAAAATTGCCTCAATGGGCGAATTGCGAACCGAGCCGCGCCGCCGGGGCCACAGCTCGCGATTATCGAGGATCTGCGTGCGCAAATCGGGAGAGGTGTTGACGATGACGAAGCGTTCGCCGTCCGGCGAGACGGCGAGACTTGACTGAGTCCGCCGAAGCGCCGGATCGTCCCACGCGAGGCGGGAAATGCGGGCATTGCAATTCCACTGCGGGAAGCCGCCGCCCGCCGCCGATCCAAGCACCTTGACGAACACGACCGGACTACTCCCGGCAGGCGCGCTTCGCCGCGACGTCCAGCGTCGAGGGAAGGTATCGCGTCACTTCGAAGCCAGCTTCGACTGCGGCAGCGACTGGTTTTGACCAGACCTTCATGTGTCCTCCATCTATAAGCCCATCAGGGCATGAGTCGCTGTTTCCAGTCGACTGGCGGAGAACACTCGAAAGCCTCGAACGGCACATGTACACAACTTGCAACCGCGCGCGGTGTTTTGTAATTGCGGCTCTCAATCCACGGAGCGGAGCGAACCGCAGCTATCCGCGAAACGATGGCCTCGCATCACACACCCCTTACGCCAAGAGAGTGCGCATGAGGCGCCGCCCGCTCACACCCGACCCTTCGCCGCAAACAGGCTTTAGTGGCAGGCGCAGCCTCGGCATTCCGAGGGGCTGAAGCTGCTCAACGCGCCGTCGCGCGCCGCCTGAGCGCATGGAGTTCCGGCCGCGTCCGCATTGGCATGAGGAGCCACGCGCGAAAGCAACCTCTTCATCGCCGTACTCCCGCAGGCGGGACAGGCCGGATTGTCGCCGAAGGCGACGAGCAATTCCGTTTGCTTGCCGCAGTCGGGGCAGTCATAGCTGTAAAGCGGCATCGTGCGATCTCCCTTCAACGTAAAAACGCGATCTCAAATTATGGCCTGGCATCCGCAAAGGTGCATAACTTAGGCCGCTGCCGTAAGCAATTTCTCCTCACTCGTCAGCCAGCGCCGCCACGATCTTGGCGAGGCTTGTCAGCAGCGCCTTGCGCTCCTCCTCGCTGAGAGCGCCGAGCGCCTTTTCGTTGAGTGTGTCGATTGCCTCGCGCACCGCAGGAAACTTCCCCATCGCGTGCGGTGTCAGCGAGATCAGCATGCTTCGCCGGTCGCTGGCGTCAGGCTCGCGGTGAATCAGCCCGTCGCGCTCCATGCGCGAGAGCGTGGCCGCCATGGTCGGCTGCTCGATGGCGGCGTATTCGGTCAGCGCTTTCTGCGAAAGCGCGCCCCCGTCCCCCAGCGCGAAGAAAATCGGCAAATGGCCGGTCGACAAGCCGAGAGGCTTGAGCCTGCGATCCATCTCGCGGGCGAAGAGTCGCGCCGCCCAGTTCGTCATATATCCTGCCGAGGTTGTGCGGTCGATATTATATAGCTTGCTATCTTTATCCATCATGTGTTACATAGCATACTATGTTAATCCGAAAGCAAGGAGCTTCTGCATGCGTACACCGCTTCGCCTTCTCCACGCCATCGCGGGCTTTGTGAGCCTTGTCATAATACTTCGCTTCCTCGGCAATACGGCCTATGCGGAGCTTTACGGCGATCCCGCCGCCATTCTCGCTGTCAAGTCGTGGATCGTCTGGCGTCTTCCGGTTCTGATCGTCGCGCTTGCCATCGCGGGCGCTACCGGCTTCGCGCTGGCCGGACCTTCGCCGCGTGGTCTCGCGTCGCGCAAGCTTGCGAGAATGCGCGTGATCGCAGCGAACGGCATTCTCGTGCTGGTGCCTGCCGCCATATTCCTTTTCTGGAAAGCCGATGCGGGCGAGTTCGACGCCACCTTCGCGGCGCTGCAAACGATCGAGTTCATTGCCGGAAGCGTGAATATCGTGCTGATCGGCTTGAGTTTCCGCGATGGCCTTCGCCTGACGGGCCGCCTGCGGCGCCGCTCCGACGCCTCCGCGCGCCGCTCGTAATGACAGCCATGCGCATTTGCAGGGGAGCAAGCGCCTGGCGCTCGGGTTCACGGCGAGAAGTCGGA